>JAFSVO010000017.1 GCA_017444965.1 Clostridia bacterium
AAGCTTTCCGTAAACGTCGGAGCCGTAGGGCGTTTTGCCGAAGGTCTGCGCGTACGTTATCGCGGCTGTAAGATAACTTCCGGCGGGGGAGGGATCCCTCCGGTTTTCATCGTAAAGGTCTATGCCGTATTCGTCGTAATAGTTGTTATAGTAATATTCCACGCCGTCGCCGACGTAGGACATAGTGCAGAAATTGCCGACGTAGCTGTTTAAAGCCGCGGCGTTCGATTTTATCGCGGCGGTATGCTCCGAGCGCAGACGGTTAGGCGCCGCGCTTGTCGACACGTACCGCTTGCTTGCGTCGGGCGTTTCGTTATCTCCGAAGTCGCTGTCGAACCACGGGCTTCCGTCGGGGAAACCGTTAGACGAGATAAGCGCTATTTTTCCGTTGGGGTTAGACTCTAAAAGAGCCGTTTTTATAAGAGCCAGCGCTTTCTTTTCGTTTGTTCTTGAAGAGCCGTAGCAAAGGGTAAAATCCCTGCCCGCAAAGCAGAAAACGTAATCTACGGGCGTTTCGTCGGCTATCGCCTTTAAAAAGGTCGAATTGGTTATCGCCGTCCTTCCCGAATTGCAAAGGCCGTAAAGATTATACGCGTCTCTCGTGGAAAGATAGTTCGTTACGGGTATGCCGTAAATATTGATGCCGTCGGCGCGCGCAAACTGCGCTATCAGATCGGCGGTGTTGTACCGCGCCATGCGCGAGTCGCCGATAAACACCGCTTTGTAAGAGGGCTTCGCCGAGTATTCGGCGTTGTTCGCGCCGACCGTCACGGTTATACCCGTGTCGCCCGAAACGCTTTTCGTTTCAAAGGGAGAGCCCCCGGCGTTCTCCCACGACACACGCCCCGTAGTCTGCTCGCCGGTATATGTAAGGGGCACCTTGGCGCCTTCCTTGTAAAGGCCCGAAGAAAACCCGTCGGGCAGGACGGCGTTTTCGGCTTTTACTCTGTAAAACTTATCGGAAGCCAGCCGCTCGGTGTGATAGTTTTCATAGGTCTGAGTCCTGCCGCCGTACTTGAGCATTGATTCAAGGTAATCGGCAAGCTTTTCGCTGCCCGTTCTCATTCCGGTATATCCGAGCTTGTTGTACGCGTATTGAAGAATGCTGTACTTTTTAGGCGCGCTGTAACAGTAATTGCCGTCTTTTTGGACGTACGCCGCGGCGTAAAAAACGTCGGTCATCTGTTTTGCCGTAATATCTCTGAATTCAAATACGGTATAGCCGCCCGCCGTCCCCGCGGGGGAAAGGGTATAGTCGGCGGAGCCGTAAACGTAGGAAGATCGCGGCGCGGTCCATATAAGCAGACCCGTCTCACACCCTTCGGCGTTTTCAAATAAAACGGCGTAGGAAATATATACGTTATCCTCGATTATAAGGTTATACGCCTTTATCTCGGCGGAAGGAAGCGACTGAGCGGGGGCGGCGGCAGACGTGAATAAAACGCCCGACGCAAAAAGAAACAAGGCAAACAAAACCGAAAACGCCTTTTTCAAAACGACCCACTCCTTACAGCAGACTTCTCCGAAAATTATAATTATACATAGTAATTATAACACTATTATTAAAAAAGTAAACAATTAAAAACGTAAACAAAAAACCGCCCGGCTACCCGGACGGTTTTAAGGGGAAGATCAGAAGCTTTTTGACGGCCGCAAAACGAAGAAGGCGTCGCAGCCCCAGACTCTGTCAAGGAAAACGCGGACCGCGCTCGACTCTGATACCGTGACGGGCGAGCCTTTGTCTATCGAGACGAATTCGTTTTCGCCTATGCAGAGATAGAGATAAACCTCAAGCGAGGCTATATCCTCGGTGACGACCAGAATATCTCCGACCATAAAGTTATAAGAGCAAAGATTCCTTATCCGTCTGTCGGTAACAGACGCGCTCTTAAACGCCTTGCCGCCGAAAACGTTTGGCGCTCTGAGCGTTGACGTCCACGCCTTGGTCCTGAATTCCGCCGCTTTGTTTGTGTCGATTATATAGCTGCCGTTTGAGGTCATATAAGAGTCGGAAGCGTTCCTTCTTCTGTTAGTCGAATCGAAGGTGCTGCACATGTCCGAAAAAACTTCCGCGGCGTCGTTGTACGGGAAGGCGTATCCTATCGCCGAATAAGCCGATTTGATAAAAGCGACGCCGTCGTCGGCGGCGGTAAGCGCCTGCAAAGCCGCGGACCTTAACGACGCGCGCTGCGCTTCGGTAAGGCATTTGGCAACGTGTATCGGCGTGCTCGTAAGAGCAAGGCCGGAAAGGTAGGTGGTGAACTCTACGGTGCCCGCCGCCTGAGAAGAAGGCACGCGCACTTTATACGTAAAGGTCTTTTCTTCGCCGGGCGCAATGTCAAAGGAGAAGCTGCCCGTGCCGGAAGAGTAGGTAAAGCCGGATGGCAGCGTTTCCGAAACGGAAAGCGTTTTTTTGGCTTTGCCGTAATTTTTAACGACTACCGTAAACTCGACGTCGGCGCCGGGGCTTACGGTAACGCCCTCGGGCGCGCTCGTCAGCTTATACGCCGAAATGCCCGAAAGCTTGTCGACCCTCGTCTTGGCGGCGCTCGTGGGAGTCAGGGCGAGGTCGAACGGGCGGAATATCTTTATCCAGTAAGCGCCGTTGAATATGTATCTCGACTGCGTGGGATTTATAAGGTTGGTTATATCGTTATAGTAAACGTCGCCGGGTATATCGGTGAGGTCATATCTGCTCGTAAAGTTGTAATCCGAGCCGCTTCCGGAGAAACGGTTGCCGCTCGAGCAGTGTATGAACTGACCGTTGCCGAGGTAGAGCATGGTGTGGCCCCAGTCGTTTTTGTGGCGGTAAACTATGGCGTCGCCCGGCTGAAGAGTGCTTATAAAAGTTTGCCGTACCTCTTCAAGCGTCGCGTCCGTCGGAGTATCCTTTTTGTAGTTAAAGTACGTGCCGGAATCGAAAACGCAGCAGCTCGTAACGTTCATCATATCCGAGGTCTGGTTAGAACCGCTTCCGTTCGGGCGCTTGAAGTTATAACCGAACGCCTGATAATAAACCGAATAAACGAAGCCCGAGCAGTCGAGGTGCACCGTCCTTTGCGGCGTCGCGTTCTCTGGCGCCGTCGTGTGATCCCTGCGGTAGACGATATTGCCTAAAACGTAGGGGTTCAAGGCGTACTGGTCGTATTCTATATACTGCCCGTGAGATCTGTAAGAAAGCGCGGTTTCAAGCAGGTATTTGTAATTTGCGTGATATACCTCGTTCGTTTTATAGGGGCAGGGGGTACTGTCGGGCATTATAAAGAGGTCGGAAACCTTTTCCGGAAGATCCTCGGGAGCGTCCTCCTGAAACACGAACTCGTGGGCGACCTTCTGCAGCAGAAGGGCGTCTTCCTTCGAGAGCTTTCCGTAAACGTCCGAGCCGCACGGAGTGTTGCCGAACACGGTCGCGTAGATGATGGCGGCGGTAAGGTAGCTGCCCGCGGGGGAGGGATGCCTTAATGAATCGTCGTAAAGGTCTATGCCGCAGGTCTGGTAATAATTGTCATAGTAATATTCAAAGCCGTCGCCGACGTACGGTACCGTGCAGAAATTGCCGACGTAGTTGTTAAGAGCCTTTGTGTTCGTCTTTATCGCCGCGTTGTGCTCGGAACGGAGCCTGTGCGGCGCCGCCGAGGTGGAAACGTATTTTTTATTCGCGGCTGAGGTCGACGTATCGCCGAAATCGCTGTCAAACCACGAGCTTCCGTCCTGGAAGCCGTAAGATGAAACAAGTATTATCTTACCGTTCGGATTCTGCTTCAAAAGCTCTTTTTTGAAGGTCTGCAGAGCTTTCTTTTCCCTTGTCGCGCTGGATGAATAACAAAGCGTAAAATCGTTTCCGGTAAAGCAGCAGATATAATCTGCCGGCGTTTCGTCCGAGAGCGCGTTCAGTACGGTTGAGTTGGATATCGATTTATAGTCGTTTGACGAATCGCAAAGCGCGTAAATATTATAGGTCTGTGATACGTTCAGATAGTTTGTTGCGGGTATGCCGAGGATATTTATCCCGTCCGCCCGCGCGAATCTTGCGATAAGGTCGGGCATATTGTAGCGGGCGACCCTCGAGTCGCCTATAAAGACTATCTTGTAATAGGGCTTCGCGCTGAAGTTTTCGTTTCTCGTGCCGACGGTGACCGTAACGCCGTTGTCCGCGTCGGATAAGCTTTTTACGCAGACGGGCGACCCTTCCGAATCCTCCCACGATATCCTGCCTGTCGTCTGCGTGCCGGCGTATTTAAGCGCAAGCTCTGTGCCCGCCGTGTAAAGGCCGTTCGTAAAACCGTCGGGAAGAAGCGAGTTGTCCGTTGTTATCTGATAAAACTCGTCGGAGGCGAGCCGTTCGGTGTGATAATTGTCGTAAGCCTGGGATTTGCCGCCGTATTTGAGCATAGACTCGAGGTAATCGGCAAGCTTCGGGTCGGCGGTCGCGGCGGCGCCCGTCTTTCCCAGCTTGTTGTACGCGTACTGAAGGACGCTGTATTTTTTGGGCGTGCTGTAATAATAGCTTTCGCCCTTTTTCACGTAAGCGACCGAATAGAAGGTGTCGGTCATCTGCTTTGAAGTAAGCTCGCGAAGCTCGAAGGTCGCGGATGTGGGGCTTTTCGCGGCGGGGGAAAGAACGTAGTCGGAAGAGCCGTATTCGTATACGTCGCGGGGAGACGACCAGACGAGCAGGCCCGTTTCGCAGTCGGACGCGTTTTCAAAGGAAACGGCGTATGAGATATATACGCTGTCCTCCTCAACTATAAGGTTATACGCTTTGATCTCTGCCGCGGGAAGGGTTTCGCCTTTAGGCTGCGCGTCGTCCGCGTTTGCGCCGAACGGGAAAACGGCAAACGACCCCGTAAGGATCAATAGCGCGAGCATTACCGATAACAGTTTCTTCATAACACAACTCCCCATTGTACGTTATCTTTCTTATATTATAAAACGGCGGCCGCTATTTTACAAGTAATATAATATTAATAATATTTAAACAATTGAAAAAGCCGTTCGGTAAAACCGAACGGCTCCGGAATACGCGGTCAGAAAGATTTTGACGGGCGGACGACGAAGAAGGCGTCGGCGCCCCAAACTCTGTCAAGGAACTGCCGCGCGGCGCTCGAATCGTTTACCGTGTACGGCGAGCCGTTCTTTACCGTCGCGAATCTGTTTTCGCCGAGGCACAGATAAAGAGTGACGTCTGTATTTTCAACGTCGTCCGCGACGACGAGGATATCGCCCGTGACGAAGTTAAAGCCGTTAAGATTCTTTACGCGTCTGTCCGCCAAAGTGGGAGAGGTGCTCTTAAAGGCTTTGCCGCCGTAAAGGTTGGGCGCCCTGAGGGTTGAAGTCCACAAAGCGGTCTTAAGCTGCGCCGCTTTGTTGGGGTCAATGACGTAGCTTCCGTTTTCCAGAACGTACGAGTCGGACGCGTTCCTTCTTCTGTGCGTCGCGTCTATTGTGTTGCAGAAAGAGGTGTAGACAGCCGCCGCGTCCGCGTAGGATATCGTTTTCGAGAGCCCCGCAGAGTACGCCGCTTTAATAAAGGCGATATCGGTCGCCGAAGAGGCGAGCGCCGCTTCCGCCGCCGAAACGAGAGCCGCTTTCTGCGAGGCGGTCAGAGTCTTTGCGACGTGTATAGGCGTGTCGGTAAGCGCAAGCCCCTCAAGCGCGGTAGTTACGCCGTAGGTGCCCGCCGCCTGAGAAGAAGGCACGCGCACTTTATAGGCGACGGTCTTGGTTTCGCCGGCGTTTATCGTAAATGAAACGTTGCCCGTGCCCGTCGAATAGGTAAAGCCGGAGGGGAGCGTTTCGGAAAGAGCGAGCGTTTTTGCCGAGTCGCCGTAGTTTTTCACAACGACCGTAAACTCTACGTCGTCGCCCGGGTTTACGGTAACGCCCTCGGGCGCGCTCGTAAGCTTATACGCCGAAATGCCCGAAAGCCTGTTTACTCTTATCTCCGCGTTTGCGGTCGGCGTAAGCCCAAGATCGAAAAGACGGAAGATCTTGACGCGGTAGCTGCCGCCGAAAAGATATCTCGACTGGGTGGGATTAATGAGGTTGGTTATATCGTTATAGTAAACGTCGCCGGGGATGTCGTTTAAGTCATACCTGCCCGTAAAGTTGTAGTCCGAGCCCGAGCCCGAGAAACGGTTGCCGCTCGAGCAATGAATGAACGTACCGTTCCCGAGATATATCATCGTATGCCCCCAGTCGTCCTTATGGCGGTAAACGACGGCGTCGCCCGGCTGAAGCGTGTCTATAAAGGTCTGTTTCGCCGTTTCAAGGACTTCGGGAGCCGGAGTTTCGCCCTTATAGTCGTAAAGCGTGCCCGAATCGAAAATCTCGCCTTCGGTTATGTTGATCATAACGCCCGTGTCGTGGAAAAACTCATAGTTGAAAGCCTGCTTGTATACCGCGTAAACGAAGGCCGAGCAGTCGAGGTGCACCGTCCTTTGCGGCGAGGCGAACTCGGGCGCTGAATTGGGCTCGCGCCGGTAGACGACGCTGCCTAAAACGTACGGGTTCATGCCGTACTGGTCGTATTCGATAAACTTGCCGTGCGCTCTGTATGAAAGCGCGGTCTCATAAAGGTATTTATAATTTTCGTGGTACGTGTCGCCCGTCTTTATCGCGCTCGGGGTCGTGTCCGGCTCGATAAACAGAACGGCAGATTTTTTGGTCGTTATCTCGGGCACCTCTTCGCCGAAAACAAACTCGTGCGCGACCTTCTGCAAAAGCAGGGCGTCGGCTTCCGAAAGCTTTCCGTAAACGTCGGAGCCGTAGGGCGTTTTGCCGAAGGTCTGCGCGTACGTTATCGCGGCTGTAAGATAACTTCCGGCGGGGGAGGGATCCCTCCGGTTTTCATCGTAAAGGTCTATGCCGTATTCGTCGTAATA
>JAFSVO010000173.1 GCA_017444965.1 Clostridia bacterium
AAAAGAGACGGGCACCCAGGCGGAGTATGAGAAAAAGGTGCGCGCCGCTTTAAGCTATATGTCATACGCCCCCGTTGTTTTCATCTCGGCAAAGACGGGGCAGAAGGTGGAAAGCCTTTTTGACCTTATCAAAACGGTATATGAGAACAGTTGTAAGCGCATAACTACCGGCGCGCTCAATTCGGTGCTCGCGGACGCGACGGTCAGGGTACAGCCGCCGACCGACAAGGGCAAAAGACTTAAAGTGTTTTATATCACGCAGTCGGGCATACAGCCGCCGACATTCGTCTGCTTCTGCAACGACGCGTCGCTTTTCCATTTCTCCTATCTGCGGTATATAGAGAACAAGATACGTGAGACCTATTCTCTTACGGGCACGCCTATTAAGATGATAGTAAGACAGCGCGGTGACAAAAATGATACTTGATATTGTTATCTGCGCTTTAGTAGGTTACCTTTTCGGCTCGCTTTCCGGCTCTATAATAGTGTCGAAATGGATGTATAACGCCGATATAAGGGAAAAGGGAAGCGGAAACGCCGGTCTTACGAATTCGATAAGGATATACGGCGCGCCCGGCGCGCTCACTACCGCGACGATAGACGTATTAAAAACCGTTGCGGCTTTGCTTATCGCGAGATACGTCTCGCCCGAGTGGGGCGTCGTGGCAGGAGGCGCCGGCGTAGTTTTAGGGCACGCGTTTCCCGTCTTTTTCCGCTTTAAAGGCGGCAAAAGCGCCGTGTGTACGACTGTAGTCGGGCTGTTTATAGATTACAGAATGGTGCTTATCGCGCTCGGCGTGTTCGCCGCGGTGCTGCTTTTAACGGGCATAATGTCCGCGGCGACTATGAGCGGAATGGTCACGGCGGCTGTATCCGGCGCGCTTCTTCACGTCGGCACGGCAGAGGTCATTCTTATTTCCGCCGCGGCTGTATTCGTTATTTTCATGCACAGGGGCAATATCAAAAGGATACTTAACGGGACTGAAAAACGGCTTATAGTATGGGGAGGAAAAAACAAGTGAAGGTCGCTGTAATAGGAAGCGGCGGCTGGGGCATCGCCGCCTCAAAGCTGCTTTGTGAAAACGGAAACGACGTCACGCTCTGGTCTTTTACCGATGAAGAGGTAAAGCTTCTTTCCGAAAAAAGAGGAAACGAGTCGCTTCTGCCCGGCGTTTTCCTTCAGGAAAGCGTAACGGTCACGGGCGATATCTCCTGCGCTTCGGGAAAAGATATAATAGTAATGGCGACCCCGTCCTTCGGCGTCCGTAAAACGGCTGAACGCGTGCTTCCGTATGTCGGCGCGGCAAAAGCCGTCGTGCTTCTTTCAAAGGGCTTTGACGCCGATTCGGGCTATTGCCTTTTAAGCGACACTCTTGAAAAGGTTTTTGCCGGCAAACCTATTGTCGCGCTTACCGGTCCCTCTCACGCGGAAGAGGTGGGCAGAGGCGTCCCGACGGCGGTGCTCGCCGCGTCCAAAAGCCGCGAGGCGGCGGAGCTTGCTCAATCGGCTTTTTCAAATCACTGGTTTAAGGTTTACACCTCTCCCGATATAGTCAGCGCGGAGCTCGGCGGCGCCATGAAAAACATAATGGCGCTTGCCGTCGGCATAAGCGACGGCGCGGGGCTCGGCGACAATACTAAAGCTATGATAATGACGAGAGGTATCGCCGAAATGTCAAGGCTCGGCGTTTGCCTCGGCGGAAAAGCGCATACCTTTGCGGGTCTTTCGGGCGTAGGCGACCTTATTGTGACGTGCATTTCACAACATTCAAGAAACAGGCGCGCGGGGCTTATGATAGGCTCGGGCGTAAAGCCCGAAGACGCGCTTAAACGCGTGGGCGCCGTCGTTGAGGGCTATTACGCCACAAAAGCCGTGCATGAGCTTGTAAAGGAAAAAGATATTGAGCTTCCGATATGCGGCGCGATGTATGAGCTTTTGTTTGAAGGCAAGCCGCTGGCAGACGTTATGAACTCGCTTCTGACCCGCGATAAAAAACCCGAAAACGTGCTTGATATCTGGTAATATATATTTATCCTCCGGGAAAACCGGAGGATATTTTTTCATGCGGCGGAAACTGAATACCGACCGTCATTCTACTTAAACTAATTGCAAAGAATGATCGGAGGTATATATATGAAAAGAAAAAGACTTGCATTAATTCTTGTTTTGTCATTAGCCGTACTTGCCTTAGCGCCCTTTTCGGCGATCTTCGGCTCGGAAAGAGCGCCCGTCGCGGTCGACGCGTCTTTTAAGACCTACTCGGGCGTAAGCGTAAAAGGCGCGCTTCGCGCAAGCGAAAGCGGGAAGTTCGTTTATAACGTAAAAACCTTCCCGAAAAAGGGAGAGCTTACGCTGGAAAACGAAACGTTTGAGTATACGCCGAAAGAGGGCAAGACCGGGAAAGACAGATTTACCTTTACCGTGACAGACGAAAAGGGCAGGGAATCGCTCCCCGCGACGGTAGAGATAGATATAATAAAGCGAAGCGCAAAAGACACCTTTTATTACCGCGATATGGAGGGCGACCCCGCGCATTACGCGTCGCTGTTTTTAAAGTATAAAGGTATAATGTCGGGTGAATCATTCGGGAAAGACAGTTTCTTTTACCCTGACAGAGAGGTCACAAGGGCTCAGTTCGTTGCCATGACCGCCGCGGCTTTGAATATGCCCGTCCCCGCGTCAAGCGTCGGAACGGGAATGGCGGATGATGAAGAGATCCCCTTATGGGCAAGAGCGTGCGTCGCCGCGGCTATTGACGCCGGCGCGGTTTACGGCGAAGCGGGACAGGATGGCAACAGAGTATTCAGACCTAACGACGGCATAACGGTCGCCGAGGCGGCTTCGGTATTAGACCGCGCGTTAGGGCTTGCCTGCGACGGGCGCGAGGTGTTTTTCGCCGACAAAGACGCCATCCCTTCCTGGGCTGCGCGCTCTGTAATAAACGCCTTTTCGTGCGGGATACTCAAAACGGACGCTGATAACGCGGTAAATCCTTATAAAACGGTGACCCGCGCCGAGGCGGCGCAAATGGTCTGCGCCGCGCTTGAGCAAAAGAAAGACTTATCGTCGGCAAAAAGAGTTTTTGCTATATTGATAGGTTCGGAAAACGCGGCTTGAAAAGCCGCATTTTTCTTTGTATAAAAGAAAACCCGCGGTGGTCGCGTGGGATAAGGAAAAACGGGTTAAAAAAGTTTAAAACAATGGTTAAGATAATTTGAAAAAGTCTGATAAATGTTCGTTTTACAAGGCTCCCTTGTGTAATGGGAGCTCCGCCGCAGGCGGTGAGGGATTGTCAAAGAATTGCGGATGGATTGTTAATAGTTTGACAAACTGCGCCGCGTATTATAGAATAAAAAAGGTGATTTTATGAATAAAACCGATCTGTACAGAAGCATAATAGAGAGCTGCGACGAAGCGCTTCGCGAAGCCTTCATCCGCAGGATGGAGGCGGCTGCGCCCATAGCGCAGTCTAAAATCGAAAGCGGCTCGGAAGTATACGTTCCCGAAAACGATAAACGCAGTATAGAGCGCGTTTGCCGCGGCGTACAAAACGAACTTCGCCCGCAGATGCTCTTTTTGTGGCGTTCTCTCGTCAGAATGAACAGAGGCAGACAGTACGCCTATTTTCTCGAGAATATCCCGGACTATAAGCTATCCTATGAAAAGTATCTGTCGGAAAAGCTTCCCGACGGCGCCGTTTACTGCGCCGCGGAAACGGCGGACGCGGTCAAAAAGCTTTACTGCAGAGAGACCGTAACGGAAAAAGACGCTCTGTCGGCGCTTTTATGCGGCAAAGCGTCTATTGCCGCGGTCGAAACGCAGAGCTACTACGACGCCCCGAGCCTTTATACAAGGATGCTTTCAAAAAACGTCTTCGTAAATGATTTTGCCGTAAAAGACGGAGGGGGGCTTTTGGCGCTTCTTTCCGACAGACTTACAGACGTCGGGGATAATTCCGTCATAACCGTCGCCCTGGCGACAAGAATGGACGTCGCGGGGTATCTTGCGCAGCAGATGTCCGTGCTTGCGGAAAGCGGGCTTAATATCGAGTCTTTGGCGTTAAAAACCGAAAACATAGAAGAAGACGAGAAAAATAACGTTAACGTGTTCTTTGCCGAGCTGTCTGGCGGCAGCCTTTATTCCGACAGAGTAAGAACGGCGTTTTTGCAGCTTGAAAAAGAATGTCCGTATTTCAAGGTGCTCGGCTGCCGCAAAAAGATTTAAGGAGGAAACGGTATGATACCCGAAAGAGAAGACGCGGTAAAACTTTTAAAAGAATTCAACGAGGGCGATTTTCACATTCAGCACGCGCTGACGGTAGAGCGCGTCATGAGGTGGTACGCAAATTACTTCGGTTTTTCAAGCGACGCCGATTTCTGGGCGACGGTCGGGCTTCTTCACGACCTCGATTTTGAAAAGTACCCCGAACATCACTGCATAAAGACCGAAGAGATAATGCGCGAAAGGGGAATAGACGAAAAGCTCATCCACGCCGTCGTAAGCCACGGCTACGGCATTACCGTAGACGTCGCGCCGGAGCATAAAATGGAAAAGACCCTTTTCGCGGTAGACGAGCTTACGGGGCTTATCGGCGCCGTAGTACTTATGCTCCCGAGCAAAAATATAGCCGATATGCAGTTAAAAACGCTTAAAAAGAAGTTTAAGGATAAAAAGTTCGCCGCCGGCTGCTCGAGAGAAGTAATAGAAAAGGGCGCCGAAATGCTTGAGATGCCTATTGACGAGCTTTTGGAAACTACCTTACGCGCTATGCAGGAAACGGCGTGAACTAAATACGTAAAAGCTGAATACAACAGATGATTATAAACTTTTGCACAAACAAATAAGAATTATTAATCATACGCAATTGACAATGCAGTCGAGTGTTCGTCTTGCAAAAACTTGAAAGGGAGTGTAAAAATGCAAAATAACAGCTTGTTCAAGCTTTGGCTTGCGATCGCTCTTACGGCGGCGTTATTCGCGGCCGTCATGGTCGTAAGCGCGTTTGCGGTCGACGTTGACAACGAAACGGATTTCCTTACCGCGTTGACGACGGCTCCCGCAGATGAAGAGACAGTGATAAAGATCACCGGCGACTTCGTTATTGAAGCGAAAGACAGTTTCACCCCTCCCGAGGGCGCGATAATCGTCATTACTTCGGACG
>JAFSVO010000174.1 GCA_017444965.1 Clostridia bacterium
CGCGCTGTCTTCCAAGCTCCATATACCCGCCGCCTCGGAGCATAAAAAGCTTATAAAAGCTTACGCGCAGAAGTTTATCTCTCTTATCCCCGAGCAAAACCGCATAGTCGTCGATATGTGCGACGCGTTCGATCTCTTCTCGTCATCTTACGCTTCGTCCGGTATTGACCTTTACGGCGTCGACAGGATAAATCCCGGGAACGCGGGCTCTTACTATATGGCGTGTATCCTTTACGCCTCTCTTTTCGGAAAGACCGCTTACGGCATGGAGGAGTACGGATATTTAGATAAAGAAACGGCTTCTCTTCTGCAGAAGGCGGCGCACAGGTTCGTTTTCGGCAAGGAACCCTCGGGCGCCCACGCCCCGAGCGTATATACGCGCCCCGCTTTCGAAGATATAAACCCGAAAACGGCAAGCGCGCGCGACAGCCGCTTTAAAGGCGAAAAATTCCCGAAGTATTTCGACGAGCTTTTCGCCGCGGCGTACGCCATAGGCGCGCGCGGAAAATGGGTGCAGTACGACCAGCAGGAAATAGACAGAATAAAATATACGACGATAAGACGCTCTATTTATACAACGCCCGAGGAAGCGACGCCGCAGAACACGGTCTATCTCGACTGTTCGGGCTATGCCGTCGCGTCGTATTACAACGCTTTCGGTTATTCCTTCGACGACGAAGACGCGAGGTCGGCGTACCTTATCGATTATAAAAAGCCCGCCGTGTTCACGTGGGACGGAACGAGCGGCAACGATATCTCCGCCGAAAGCGCGACGGAAAGCTTTTTGCACGAGATAGAGCCGGGCGACGTGATAGTCTACCGCAATTATCAGGGAGATAAAGCCATATGGGGGCACGTTATGACCTATATGGGAAACGGGCTCGTTATGCACTGCTCGGGCTCGTCGCGTTCGGGCGGCGGCACGGCGGATTACGACTTCCCCGCCATGCAGGATTCGGAGGAATACTCGGGCGGCATACTGTTTGAAAGCATAGACGAGCTTATAAAGCCGCATGGAAAACAGTATATTTTCGCTTCAAACAAAAAGTTCACAGTTCTGCGCCCGCTATCCCTCGGATTAAATCCGACCGAGCAGGCAGACTTGCGCGTAAAAAACCTCGCCGGTATAATCGCGTATAAAGAAACGAGCGCGCCGCGCGGCGTTACCGTAAACTCCGGCGACAGCGTAACTTTCGCTTACGTTTTGAGAAACGACTGCAAAACGGCAAAGACGGTATCGCTTACCGATACTCTGCCCGCGGGCTTAAAATACATTTCGGGCGACGTTGCCTTTGAAGGTGGCAAGCTTAACGCCGAAATAACCGTCCCCGCGCGCGGCACGGCGAGGGTAAGTTATACTGCCTCTGTCACGGCGGCAAACGGAAGCGTCATTTCGGATAACGCCGCGTACGCGGGCGGCGTTAAGCTTAACGGCATAACCGTACGGGTCGAAAACACTCTTACGGCGGCGCAAAGGGCGAAAATAACCGAAGCCGCCGGGAAAATAAAGGCGGGCAACGACTACGAGCTTGTCGCGAACGTATACAAAGAGGCGCTCGGCGCGACGCTGCCCTTCACTTCAAAAAGTCAGCTCGCGACCGATATTTTCAAAATATCCGACGATAAAAAGGACACGCTCTTAAACCCCTCGCCCGCTTTCGGCAAAATGATATCCTGCGGGCAAATCGGCGGCAGAGCCTTAAGCACCGATATGGACGGCGCGCGGATTAAAATTATTTCTCAGGAAAACCTTATGGCGGGCGACGTCATCCTGACGCTATCCGCCGCCGATAAATACGCCCTTTGGCTCTGCCTTGACGGCGGCGCTCTCGCGGTTTTTGAAAACGGCGCCGTAAAGGTCCTGCCCTCGGGAAAGGCCGTCGATCTTGTAGAATCGCTCTTCGGTCATTTCGCCTTCTGCGTGTTTCGCCCCTCTCAGATAATGTGAAAAATGTCCAAAAACGCCTGCTGATATTTGTCAGGCGTTTTTGATTTTTTCCTTTTTTTGTGAAATAATATGTGATATACTGAAAAAAGACATTTTTAACTGTCCCTTATCGGCGGGACCGTTCGGCTTTGATTTGCCCCCACGGACGGTCTTATAAGAAAGGAGAATACGTTCAATGAAAAAAATACTGTGTATTATTCTGGCGCTTGCCGCGTGCTTTACGCTTTTGTCCGCGTGCGGAAAAAAAGAGCAGCCCTCCGGGCCCTCCGCCTCCTCTCCCTCAGAGCTTCCCGCGCCGGAGACGGACCTTCCCGATGAAAGCGAGCCCAAAATAATCTCCGGCATAATCGATATAACCGAAGATTATACTATGGTCATTACCATTCCCGACGTCTCTCCCGAATCGCGCATAGGCCGCAGTTCAGAGCCCGAGTTCGTCGGCGTCGGCAGCTACAATGACAAGGGCACGGCGCGCCTCGCGGAGGAGTACTATTTAAGGTTTTCTGCCCTCGGTCTTCCCGGTCAGCCCTGGGAATACCTCGGCGCGACGGTAGACGTCGAGGTGTCCGGCTCTTCGCCCAAGCTGCTTAACACGATCGAAAAATGCACCTATATCGTTCCCGCAGATTCGATTACCTTCCCCGACAACAGAACGGTGCTTCTTCCCAACGGCGTCTCGTTTGAGATAGAAAAGCTCTCTCTCGGCGGTCTGTACCGCGAGCACCTTATAAACGAAGGCGGCAGAGCCGTTCCCGTATGGAAAAGCAAAGACGTCATAAAGGACGCGAACGCCGCTTTCTGGAACGAGCCCGCGGATTATTACCTTTTCTCAAAAATCGAGCTTTACGTGCAGAACGTTGTCGTTCCGATACCCGCGTCCGAGCTGCCTTCGGGGTTTGTAAAATGACGGCTTTCCCCTCTTTCTTTCGCAGATAAAAGATAATTTGCCCTGTTTTGCCGTAAATCGGTAAAATAGGGCTTTTATTTATTATAACAATGTGATACAATATAGAAAAACATAGAAAGGATCTGTAATCATGAAAAAGTATTTATCCCTTTTCCTCGCGCTCATAATGGTAGTCGCGCTCTTTACCGCCTGCGGTAAAAAGGCCGCCGAAGAGCCGACCGCCGCTACGCCGGACGAACCGCTCACCCCCGAGCAGACGACCGTCCTCGGCACCATCGACAAGACCGATCTTTACACCCTCGTTATTGAAGAAGTCGGCGCATCGGGCGACGACCGCACGGGCGCAAGAGCCGCCGAAGGCAAGATCGAAGTCGGTTTCTATAACGCCGCCGGCACCGCCAGAGTAAAGGGCATAGAATTCGACTGGGCCGAGCTCGGCCTTGAAGGCGAACCCTGGGAATATTTAGGCGCTGTCGTCGAAGTTGACGAATCGGGCGAAAAGGCGAAAATAGTCAGCGTTCCCGACAAGTGCACCTTCTGCGTAAAGTCCGACGAACTTAAGTTCGACGAAGCCGCAAACACGGTCTCTTTCGGCGAGCAGACCTTCTCTATCCCCGACCTCAACTACGGCTGGCTCCGCACGAAGACGCTTTTGAACGAAGGCGGACAGTATATCCCCAAGTGGAACGACCACTCGGTCACTTCTCCTTCTTCCTCCCTCTTCACCAGCGAAAAGTATGCCGGTAGCTACTACTTCTTCGTCAAATGCGACCTTCTCGATCAGACTCTTATAGCAAACTACGAAGACGCGCAGACCGCCGACAAAGTCCTTCCCACGGGTATAGCCCCGATCGAATAAGCCGAAAGACGTTTAAAGCATACCTTCAGTCCGGCGTGATATCACGCCGGACTGTTTTTTATTCTTCACGCCTTGCCGCGTGCGCTTACCCTGAAAAGCACGCCGTAATTTTTTCGTTTTATAAGCGTTCCGGGCGGCGAATATTCTTTAAAGCACTATATTTGCGAATAAAATAGCTATTATACCTCGCCGTATTGAAAATAAAGCGATTTTATGGTATTATTTAAAAAAGCGGTTTTAAGTCTGTCTACGGAAAAGGAGAAGAATATGAAAAAACAACTTTCTCTTGCTCTTGCGATCCTTATGCTTATCGCGGCTGTCGCGGGCTGCGGCGCGGAGACCGGAAAAGCCGGGGAAACCGCCGCTGAGAATGAGGCCTACGGCGTGTTCCACAGCTATTTCGCAAAAGCCCCGACCTCTCTGAACTCTTTCGTAAACACCGACACCCAGCTGTCAA
>JAFSVO010000175.1 GCA_017444965.1 Clostridia bacterium
CATATTTTTCACACTCCTATCAAAGCGTCGGTCCCGCAGTTTGCAAGTCCTAACAGATATTCATCCCGTTTTTTCCCGTCAAGCGAAAGCACGTCCGGCTTTAAAACGAGCATAAGTCCGTCGCCTCCCGCCGTGGAAAAGGGAATAAGCGAAAGCCGCCCGCGCAGGCGCGGCGAAAGCGCCTCGAAGGCTTCCGACGGGTCGCCGCGGGACAGGACCGCGTCGCGCAGGTCGGGCGCAAAAAGCTCGGCGCAGATATCCTTCGGCGCGACTATTACCCTTTTGTTCGAGAAAGGGTGGCGCAGGGCGTTGCCCGTGTCCGAAAGGGCGTAAAAGCGAACGCTGCGCCCGTTTAAAAAAGCGGTCACCTCGACCCGCTTTTCGCCCGAAAACCCCGAGCCCTGACCGAACGCCGCGCGCGTAACGCAGTAAGCGAACACGCAGGACACGCATAAAAAGGGAAATGAAATATTCGCGTATACGGCGCCGTTTTTTACGTGCGCGCCGCAAACGTTCAGAAGAGAAAGCGCCCATACCGCTCCGCAGAAAATAAACGAAGACGCGAAGAAAAGGGTACATGATACGGCGAGCCTTTTAAATCCGAACGCGACCGCGCACAAAAGCGCGCAGAAAGCAAGCTTTAGAAGAAACGCCGGCCCCGCGCGCATAAAGTATAAAGGGACCGAAAGGCAGCCGCCCAGAAGGGCGCCCAAAACCGTTCTGTAAGGCTTTGAGTATATCCCCGAAAGCGCTGCGGTAAGGCGCAGGAGCAGATAGTCGGGGATAAGGTTTGAAAGAAAAAGAAGGTCAACGTAAACTATTTTCATAAGCAGATGCTATCACGGAAAAGAGGAAAAAATTGTCTTAATTTCTCCCCGCCGCCAAAGAAAAGAAAAAAACAGTCCGTCGGGTGCGTAAACGGGCGTTAAGGCGAATAAAAAAGGCGCCATGGGCGTTTCGCCCATAGCCGCTGGGAAATAATAATACCTGTCTTCGCCGAAATACGCGCCGTAAAGACCGGGGGTGTTTTCAAGGCATCTTTTCAAAAGCTCGTCCTTTAAAAAAGAAAGATCGGGGCGCGTCTCCCCGTGCGAAAGCGGGAAGAACAAAGGGGGTATAGCCGCGTCCCCCGGAATAGAACGGATAAGATAAAGCCCGCTTTTTAAACGGAAGTTTTCGCGTCTTAAAACGAACCGCCCGCGCTCGGGGGTCATAACGCCTAAGTTTTCCGCGCCGTCGTAAAGCCTTACGATAAAGTCCTGCCTTTCGCATTCGGCGTAAAGCCGTGCGCCGCTTATCTCGGCGCGCCCGACCGGTCTGAGGTTTATATAAAGAGGATGGGTTTCCATAAAAAAACACCTCGGCATAATCTATGCCGGGGCGTCGTTTTTTATTACGCGGTCAATCCTTTTTCGAGCTTAAAAACGCCGCGAACATCCAGAAGAATGGCGCCGTTATGCATACGCTGAAGTTGAAAAAGATGCATACGGCGTATCCTAAAAACGCGGCTTTGGGGACTGCTTCTTTTGACGAAAGCGAAAAGAAAACGAGAGATAAAAAGGGCAAAAACCCGAATATGCCGGTATTAACGAGCACGTTTAAGTATTCGTTGTGCGCGCTGTCCACCGAACGGCGTATAAGCTCGCCGCTGATATCCGACGTCCGTTCAAAGACCGTGCCTATCCTCCCGCGCAGGGTATCCGGCCCGCCGCCGAAAAGGGGCCTCTCTTTAAATAGGCGCAGACATTCTTTCCATATCTTTATGCGGCTTGAGCCGAAGCTCTCGTCGACGTTTCCGTGTAGTATCTCGCGCGCCTCGAAAAGAACGCCGCTTTCGCCCCTGTAAAAATACACGAAAACGAGAGACGCGAGTATTATGACGGCAAGGGAAATGACAATAAAGAGTTTTACGCGCTTTATCTTAATGAACGAAAGCCCGAAGAGCAGCGCGGCGGCGAAAGCGTACGCGAAAAATCGTGCGGAAAAGGAAAGGGAAAAATAAATGCGCGGATAAACGTATTTGCGGGCGATAAGCTCGTTTAACGCGGCGGCGCAGGCGTGCAGCGAAAGAAAACGGCAAAGCTTTTTGAAGTTTTCGGCGTTCCCGCACGCCACGGCAACGTAAGACAGCGCCGCGGCGACAGCCACCTTTCCGGCGTCCGCGTCTGTATAAAGAAGAATGAAGAACAAAAGCGCGGAAACGAAGGGCAGAGAGGGGTTTTTCGTATCCGGGTCAAGGTAAGACGCGAAAAAGAGAGGCACGCAGACGGAGATGAATATCGAGGCGACGCCCACGTTTCCGATGGTGCCCGCGAAAGACGCCGTATATACGTCCGCCGCGGCGTAATAATAATAGCCCGAGGGGTAAAACCCGAAGGGGTTTTTGTCGAGCAGCTGCACAAGGGTGATAAGCGCGAAGATAAGCGACGACGCCTCTAAAAACAGGACGTATAAGGGCTTAAAGCGTCTTCTTGAAAGAATAAAAAAGCACCGACAGTACAGGGTCACGGTATAAAGCCCCTCTTGCCTGCCCATGCCGCGCAGAACGGACGCGCCGAAAGGCGAAAGAACGGCGGAAAGACATGAAGCGATAAAGAAAAGAACTACGCAGATTTCTGAGGGCGAAAGGGAAAAGCGGCAGCCTTTCTTTCCGGCTTTTATCGCGAAAACAAGGCGAAAAGCGGCGAAAAGCAGCGTCGCCGCGGCAAAAAACGCGTATTTTGCCCCCGTAATGTTTTTGTATCCCGCGGGCAGAATAAAAAGCGGAAAGACCAAAAACATCAGAAGAACGTAAATATCGTAAACCGTCTGTTCGGTTTTTAAAAGCGACCTGTTCATGCTTTCACCCCCCTGAAAAAATGAATTGAAAACGCTTGCGTTTTCGTGAATTGACTTTGTCATGAATTGCATACTTCGTATGCATGAATTGAAGAGCAAAGCTCTTCATTAAGGTACGCGGCAAAGCCGCGTTTATTGATAAATGCGCCTGCGGCGCAATTTATGAAAATCTTCGATTTTCAATTCATGCAAGCTTCAGCTTGCAACTATTGTACCATAAAATCCTGTCGTGCGCATATATATTTACAAAAAGAAAAAGGAGGTAAAAGGTCTATGGAAAAATACCTGCCGGAAGGCAGAAGAAATAACGGCAAGCTCACGGCGGCCGCGCTTTTAAGCGCGCTTTCCGCGGGAGAGATATTAGAGGCCCGCGCCGTCAGATGTACCGAGGCGCACGATCTTATCATAGAGGGCGCGGATTTTCTGGGGATAATTCCGAGAAACGAAACGTCCGTCGGCATAGAAAGCGGCAAAACAAGAGAGATAGCCATTCTGTCAAGAGTCGGGAAGCCGGTCTGCTTCTGCGTGACGGGCGCGGAAGACGGCGTTTTTTATCTTTCAAGGAAAATGGCGCAGGAAAAAGCGCTGCGGTACTATATGGACGAGGTGCAGACGGGCGAGATCATCGAATGCAGGGTCACTCATCTTGAAAACTTCGGCGCGTTCGTAGACATAGGGTGCGGCGTTATTTCGATGATAGGCATAGAGAACATATCCGTATCAAGGATATCGCATCCGTCCGAAAGGTTTTACGTCAGGCAGGATATACGCGCCGTCGTTACGGGAAAGGACAGGGAAAACGGGCGGATAACCCTCTCGCATAAAGAACTTTTGGGAACCTGGGAACAGAACGCGGCGGGCTTAAGGCAGGGCGAAACGGTCGGCGGCACGGTCAGGGGAGTCGAGGATTACGGGCTTTTCGTAGAGCTTACGCCCAACCTTTCCGGACTTGCCGAAAAAAAGGAGGGTTGCGCCTGCGGCGCCTGCGTTTCCGTCTTTATAAAATCAATAGTCCCCGAAAAAATGAAAATAAAGCTTGCCGTAATAGACGTCCTCGAATGTCCGGTCAAAAGCTTTATATCCGAAAAGGATTATTTTATTACCGAAGGCATACTGAAAAAATGGACCTACAGCCCCGCTTCGTGCCTTACAAGAGTTACAGAAAGCTTATTTTAAGACGGCTCAGCCGTCTTTTTTTATTGCCCTTTTGGGCAAAATATACGGAAACGGCGAATATGGACGTGTAAATTTATTAAAAATTGC
>JAFSVO010000176.1 GCA_017444965.1 Clostridia bacterium
ACCTATAAAACATATATGAATTATGTGAATAAAATAATTAAAGGAGAGAAACAAAATGAAAATTTACGAAAGCATTACCGAACTTATCGGCAAAACCCCGCTTTTAGAGCTTAAAAACTTTGAAAAGCAGAACGGACTTGAAGCGAAGATAGTCGCAAAGGTCGAGTATTTTAATCCCGCGGGCAGCGTAAAAGACAGGATAGCAAAAGCGATGATCGACGACGCTGAGAAAAAGGGCTTGCTTAAGCCCGGTTCCGTTATAATCGAGCCAACGTCGGGCAACACGGGTATCGGTCTTGCCGCCGTTTCCGCCGCAAGAGGGTACAAGATAATTCTTACCATGCCCGAAACAATGAGCGTAGAGCGCAGGAATCTGCTTAAAGCGTACGGCGCGGAAATTGTTCTTACAGAGGGCGCTTTGGGCATGAAAGGCGCGATAGCAAAAGCCGAAGAGCTTGCAAAAGAAACTCCCGGCAGTTTTATCCCCAGCCAGTTTACAAATCCCGCAAACCCTGACGCGCACTTAAAGACGACCGGACCCGAAATATGGGAAGATACCGACGGCAAAGTAGATATATTTGTCGCGGGAGTAGGAACGGGCGGCACTCTTTCCGGCGTAGGGGGATATCTTAAAAGCAAAAATCCTTCCGTTAAAGTCGTCGCTGTCGAGCCCGCGGGATCGCCTGTGCTCTCAAAGGGCGTAGCGGGTCCTCATAAGATACAGGGCATAGGCGCCGGCTTTGTTCCCGATACCCTCAATACAAAAATATACGACGAGATTATACCCGTTGAAAATGAAGACGCTTTTAAAACCGGAAAAGAGCTTGCGAGAAAAGAAGGGCTTCTTATCGGTATTTCCTCCGGCGCTGCCGTGTACGCGGCGTCAGTTCTTGCAAAGCGGCCCGAAAACAAAGGTAAGACCATAGTAGTTCTTTTACCCGATACGGGCGACAGATATTTATCAACGCCTCTTTTTGCAGACTGATTTTTAACTAAAGAGAAAAACGCTTCGGTATTCGAAGCGTTTTTTCTTTTAAAAAGGATTGATCGGTGATATAATCAGTATATAAAGACGACATCGGAGATTTTTATATGAAAAGAAAAGTGTACGGAATTATAGGCGCTATGGACAGCGAGGTCAAATATCTTACTTCAGCTTTAAAAAATAAAAGAGTCGAAAAGTATCTTGATCTCAGCTTTTTTGCAGGCAGCCTCGGTGAAGCTGTAATGATAGTAGTTAAAAGCGGAATAGGAAAAGTCAACGCCGCAAGGTGCGCGCAAATACTTATTGACAAGTATTCGCCTGACGCAATAATAAATACCGGTATTGCAGGCGCCCTGGCGCCCGACTTAAACGTATGCGATATAGTTATAGCGGACAAACTTGTACAGCATGACTTTGACGCCACGGGTCTGGGGTACGCTAAAGGATACGCCTGCACGGGTGAAGACAGTTCCAAACCGACTTACTATTATCCGGATAAAGAACTTGTTTTGAAACTAAAAGAGATCGCAATGAAAAAAGCCGGGGAAAGCAACGTTAAAACCGGTACGATCGCTTCGGGCGACCTGTTTGTTTCAAGCGTGAATGCTAAAAAGGAAATACGCGATTTATTCTCAGCCGACGCCGCCGAAATGGAAGGCGCGGCGATAGCCCATACATGCACTTACGGAAGCGTGCCTTTTGCGGTATTAAGAGTAATGTCCGACCGGGCGGACGGAAACGCGTCTGTTTCCATGAAAGACCTTGAAATCAAAGCCGCTGACGCTTCGGCAGGTATTATTGAAAGTCTTATACTTGAAAGTTAACGATAAAACTGAAAAAGCAGGGCGGAAGCCCTGCTTTTATATTACGTAATCGTTTGCGTATTTACTTCTTTTTTCATTTAAAAGGTCTTGAACCGTAATATTGTCAAGATAATCCGTAATTACTTTATAAAGTCCTTTCCACATTGGCAGCGTCGCGCAGTCGACGCTTTTTTCACACTCAAACGCGCCGTCTTCCAGGCATGCTACGGGAGCTAAAGAGCCCTCGGTAAGTCTTAAGACTTCGCCGACCTTATATTTATCGGGCGATTTTGCGAGCATGTATCCGCCCTGAGCGCCGCGGTTTGTCCGAAGCATACCGCTTTTATTGAAAACGGGTATTATTTGTTCAAGATACTTTTTCGAAATATCCTGCCTTTTGGCGACGTCGTTAAGCGACACGTATCCTTCATCCGCGTGCTCGGCAAGATCGATAAGCAATCTTAAAGCGTATCTTCCTTTTGTAGATATCTTCATATCAGACCTCTTACAGTAAGTATTCGTATTCGGAAAAACCGTAACAAAGCGTTTTTACCGAGTGGCTGTCGCTTGAAAGAACAAACCGCCCGCCCTTGGATTTTATATATTCAATAATAGGGAGGTCGGGATATGGGAAGGTTCTGAATCCTCGCGATATGGCGCCGGTATTTATTTCAAACGGCGCGTTTAAGGTCATCAACTTGTCCGCGGCTTTTTTCCATGCGTTTATGTATCGCGGATCGTTTCTGTCTAATACGTTCATCACTTCGCTGAACTTTGAAACAAGGTCGAAATGCCCTATAATATCGGGCTTAAACCTTTCGCAAAGTAGCGACACGGTTTCAAAATAAGTATCGGCGAATGATATCGCGTCGCCTTTAAAGCCTTCGCTCAGCGCGTTTGAAAAGGTTTCCGGACTGTGATCGACCGAATAATACTTTTCGTTTGCTTTTACGTAATGGGCAGAGCCTATAACGTAATCGTAAAGCGAAGGGTCTTCGTCCGAATATAAATCAAGTTCTACCCCGCAAAGGACCTCTATTTTGCCGGCGTATTTCTTTTTAAGCCGCTCGATTTCTTTTCTGTATTCTTCGGCGACAGACAAGGTCATGCAGTAACTTTCGTCAAAAGACGTATGGCTGTGTCCCGAAAAGCCGATAGTTTGCATTCCTTTTTCTATCGCGGCCAGGACCATTTCCTCAGGCGTGTTCTGTCCGTCACAGAAGGTCGTGTGAACGTGAAGATCCTTTAAGATCATTTGGTCATTTTCTCCTGTTTAACTTTATGGTCTATTACGTGACGCGAGGCAAGCTCTTTATGAATATCTTCAATGCTTATCCCGGCTTCTATCATAAGTACAAGAAGATGGTAAGTAAGGTCGGCTATCTCGTATACCGTTTCTTTTTTATCCTTGTCCTTCGCCGCGATGATAACTTCCGTAGACTCCTCTCCGACCTTTTTCAGTATTTTGTCAAGACCCTTTTCAAAAAGGTAAGTGGTGTAAGAGCCTTCCTTTTTCTCTGTTTTTCTGCCTTCAATAAGCTTCGAAAGGGAATAGAGAGAAAACTCATGAAGTTCGGGACTTTGCCAAACGGGGTTTTCAAAGCATGAAAAAGTACCCAGGTGACACGCCGGCCCATCCGGCTCGACTACGATTTTCAATGCGTCCTTGTCGCAATCCGCCGTGATCGATACTATATGCTGATAATTTCCGCTCGTTTCGCCTTTTAGCCAAAGTTCCTGCCGCGAGCGGCTAAAGAAGCAGGTAAGCCCTTTTTCCATAGATATGCGAAGGCTTTCCTTGTTCATATACGCAAGAGTAAGCACCTGTTTTGTAACTGAATCTACAACGATTGCCGGAATAAGTCCTTTTTCGTCAAATTTAAGTTCTTCAACGTTTATCATAGCGAGTCTCCTTACAGTCTTACGGGTATACCGTTAATTTTCATTTGCTTCTTAAGATCCGATATCTTTATCTCGCCGAAATGGAAAACCGACGCGGCAAGTCCGGCGTCTATAGTGGGGACAGATTTAAAAAGCTCAATAAAATCGCTTATCGAGCCCGCGCCGCCGGAAGCTATAACGGGAACTGATACCGCGTCGCAGACCTTCTGCAAAAGCTCAAGATCAAAGCCGTTTTTAACGCCGTCGGTAT
>JAFSVO010000177.1 GCA_017444965.1 Clostridia bacterium
CGCCTGCCCGACAACAAGCCCGCCTACGATAGAGAGCGTTTGTCCCGTGTTCGCGGGCGTTCTCGTGCCCGCTTCGCGCAGAAGCTCGAAGGTGAAAAGCAGTATAAACGCCTCGGCGGTGATCACGAAGGGCACGCCCTGGCGCGCCGCCGCCATTGAAAGCAAAAGCTGCGTCGGGATAAGCTCGCGGTGATATTTCATAATAGCGACGAATATCGGGACGACGGAAACGGAAAGAATGAAGCCGATAATACGAAGCGAGCGGTTTATCGCCGCGAACCAGAAGTTTACGTAATAATCTTCGGGCGACTGAAAGCTTTCTATAAAAATGTAAGGCACGGTTATGGCGACGGGCGAGCCGTCGACGAAAAGGGCTATCCTGCCCTCTAAAAGCTTTGCCGCGGCGACGTCGGGACGTTCGGTAGAGCTTGAAGACCTTAAAAGCGACCACTTGCCGTCGCTTATCAGCTCGGAAACGTAGTTCGTGTCAAGCAGCCCGTCTATGCGTATTTTCAAAAGGCGCGCTTTCAGCTCGGAAAGGACCGCCTCGTCCGCGCAGCCCGAAACGTAGCATAAACAGCATGTCGTTTTCGTTACGTCGCCCAAACGGAAAAACTCGGTTTTGAAAGCCGCGCTTCTTATCTTTCGCCTCAAAAGCGAAACGTTTGTAAGAAGCACTTCCGTAAACCCTTCTCTCGGACCTTTTAAAAGAGGGTCGGTCGGCGGCTCTTCGAGCGAGCGTTTTGAAAAACCCTTAGTCCCGATTATAAGAGCTGACGAGCACCCTTCGCAGAATAGGACCGTGTCGCCGTATAAAAGAGCGTATATAAGCTCGTCAAGATCGTCGCATTCGCGGCATTCCGCGGCGTAAAGCACCGAAGACGCGAGATATGAAAGCTTGTTTTTGCCTAAAGCGACGGAAAGCCGGTGCGTGACGACCGGCCTCACGATAGACTGGTTTATCACCTTCGAGTCGACCATGCCGTCAATGCAGTAAAGACAGCACGAAAGCTCCGCCGCGGTTTTATCCGACGGGCGGAACCTGTGTGATATAAGCGTGCGGTCCGGTCCCAGCCGCCTCTCTAAAAGCTCGCAGTTTTTGTTTAATGAAGAAGTTATCTTTTGCATGGCGTTATTATCTGCGCCGTAAAGGGAAAAATACCGCGCGTTTAATAATTTGAGTTGACAAAGCCCGATAAACTGTATATACTAATATTCAGTCAAAGACTGTGAACGGCAGGAGTATCTTTCTTTGCAAGCCTAAGAGAGGGCGCGGTACGGTGCAAGCGCCTGCTGCGGGGAAGAGAAGGTCGGCCGGGAGTCGCGCGGGTGAATAAAGTAGGCCGCGCCGTGTGACCCGCGTTAAGGGTATAAAGCGCGCCGCAGGTCGGCGAATATGGGTGGTACCGCGAGCATATATGCCCGTCCCGTAGATCAATTCTGCGGGCTTATTTTTTTGCAAAAACCGAGAGGAGAAATATAAAATGATCAAGGAATTGCCGAAGGTGTACGAACCTTCAGAATCGGAAGACAGGATCTATAAGTTCTGGCTTGACAACGGCCTTTTCAACGCGGAGCCGTCACCGGATAAAAAGCCGTATTCAATAGTCATACCGCCCCCGAACGTCACGGGTCAGCTTCATATGGGGCACGCGTTTGACGACACTCTTCAGGACGTGCTTATCCGCACAAAGCGTATGCAGGGCTACAGCACGCTGTGGATGCCCGGCACCGACCACGCCGGTATCGCGACGCAGATAAAGGTCGAGGCGGAGCTTCGCAAAGAGGGGCTCACCCGTTACGACTTGGGCCGCGAAGAGTTCCTTAAAAGAGTTTGGGCGTGGAAAGAAAAGTTCGGCTCGCGCATCATAACCCAGCTTTATAAGCTCGGCGCCTCGTGCGATTGGCGCAGACTTCGCTTTACGATGGACGAAGGGCTTTCCAAAGCGGTAAGAGAGACCTTCGTAAGCCTTTACGAAAAGGGGCTTATTTACAAAGGCAACCGTATAATCAACTGGTGCCCCCATTGCGAAACGGCTCTTTCCGACGCGGAGGTCGAATACAGCGAGCAGGCGGGCAAGCTTTGGTATATCAAGTATCAGATAGAGGGCTCCGACGACTTTCTCGAGATAGCCACCACCAGGCCGGAGACGATGATGGGCGATACTGGCATAGCCGTAAACCCGAACGACGAAAGATACAGGCATCTTATCGGCAAAAAAGCCATTCTGCCTTTAATGAACAGACCTATACCCATTTTCGCCGACGATTACGTCGAGATGGATTTCGGTACCGGCTGCGTTAAGGTAACGCCCTGCCACGACCCCAACGACTTCGATATGGGCAAACGGCACGATCTTGAATTCATCCTTGTTATAGACGGCAACGGAAAGATAAACAAAAACGGCGGCAAGTACTGCGGGCTTGACAGACTTGAAGCAAGAAAACAGGTCATAGAAGACCTTGATAAACTCGGGCTTCTTACCAAAACCGAGGATTATTCGCACAACGTCGGCACCTGCTACCGCTGCGGCACCAACGTAGAACCGATGACCTCTTCGCAGTGGTTCGTCAAAATGGAGCCGCTCGCGAAAGAAGACCTCGCTGCGGTAAGGCGCGGCGACATAAAGTTCATTCCCGAAAGGTTCACAAAGACCTATACCAACTGGATGGAGAACGTGCACGACTGGTGCATTTCCCGTCAGCTCTGGTGGGGGCACAGGATACCCGCGTGGTACTGCAAGGACTGCGGCCACATAACGGTCAGCCGCGAGGATCCGGACAAATGCGAAAAGTGCGGAAGCGCGAACATCAAGCAGGACGAAGACGTCCTCGATACCTGGTTCTCGTCCGCCCTCTGGCCCTTCAGCACGATGGGCTGGCCCGAAAAAACGCGCGAGCTTGAGTATTACTATCCGACCAACGTGCTCGTCACGGGCTACGACATAATATTCTTCTGGGTCGCCCGTATGATTTGCTTCGGGCTTGAGCAGATGAAGGAGCGCCCCTTCAAAGAAGTATTCCTTCACGGCATAGTTCGCGACAGTCAGGGCAGAAAGATGAGCAAAAGCCTCGGCAACGGCATCGATCCCATTGAGGTCATAGAGAAATACGGCGCCGACGCTTTAAGGTTTACTCTCATTACCGGCAACAGCCCCGGAAACGACACCCGCTTCTATTACGAAAGAGTCGAAGCCAACCGCAACTTCTGCAACAAGATATGGAACGCCTCGCGCTTCGTCATGATGAACCTTACGGTAGAGGATTTTACGCTGCCCGAAAAGCTTTCGCTTGAGGATAAGTGGATACTCACCCTTTATAACAGGCTCGTCCGCGAGGTCACCGAGAATATCGAAAAGTACGAACTCGGCGTCGCGGCGGATAAGCTTTATTCCTTCATCTGGGACAAATACTGCGACTGGTATATAGAGCTTTGCAAAACAAGGCTTTTAGACGGAAACGACAAAGAGGGCAGCGAGTGCGCCCAGCGCGTTTTGGGGCACGTTCTCTGCGGCACTTTAAAGCTTTTGCATCCGTTTATGCCGTTCATAACCGAAAATATCTGGCAGGCGCTTCCGCATAAGGGCGTGTCTATTATGGTCTCCGAATGGGAGAAGCCGGACGAAAGGTACGAGTTCCCCTCCGCGGTCGCAGAGATGGAGCAGATAATGGAAGCCGTAAGAGTCGTCAGAAACCGCAGAAGCGAAATGAACGTGCCTCCCTCCAAGCGCGCGGCGCTTACTATAGTTACCAAGTCACCCGAGCTTTTCGCGGGCGCGGAGCCCTTCTTAAAGCGCCTGGCTTCGGCAAGCTCCGTCACGGTAGCCGACAAAACGCCCGAAAACGCGGACAGCATGGTATCCTGCGCGACGGACGCGGCGCACATATTTATGCCTCTTTCCGAGCTTGTAGACCTTGAAAAGGAAAAAGAGCGCATAAAGGGCGAAATAGCGAAATCCGAAAAGTTCGCGGCGTCTATCGAAGCGAAGCTTTCAAACGAAAACTTCGTAAGCCGCGCGCCCGAGGCGGTCGTTTCAGCCGAGCGTGAAAAGCTTGAAAAGACTAAGGCGCTTATCGAAAAGCTCAGACACAGTCTTGAGATACTTTAAGGAAGTATTGCTATGAATTATCAGCAAGCGGTAGAATATATTCACTCATGCTCGCATGCCGGCGGTCACGCCGGAAATTCGAGGATACTTCCGTTGTGCGAAAAATTGGGCTCGCCTCAAAAGAAAATGAAGTTCGTTCACGTCGCGGGGTCGAGCGGCAAAGGCAGCACCGCGGCGATGACCGAAAGCGTTTTAAGGGCGGCGGGTCATAAAACGGGCCTCTATATGTCGCCTTACGTTTTCGACTTCCGTGAAAGACTTCAGATAAACGGCGCTCTTCCCGACGGTCAGCTTATAGCCGACGCGCTTGAAAGCATGCTTCCCGCGCTTGACGAAATGAAAAAAGAGGGAAGAGAGTGCACCGAGTTCGAGGTGCTGACAGCCCTCGCATTCGTCCTTTTCTCAAAAGCCGGGTGCGAATGGACAGTGCTCGAGGTTGGCATAGGCGGCAGGCTTGACTGCACAAACGTGATAGATCCCCCCGAATGCGCCGTTATATGCAATATAGGGCTTGATCACACAAATCTTCTGGGCAATACGATACCCGAGATAGCGTACGAAAAATGCGGCATAATCAAAAAGGGCAGCCGCGTTTCGGCTTATTGCGACCTTGTGCCTGAGGCGCGCG
>JAFSVO010000178.1 GCA_017444965.1 Clostridia bacterium
ACCGCCGTGATAATATCTTTTATCGCGAGGCCCGCTTTATGCGCGCCGCTGTTTTTATCGACCGACACTATCTCGTATTCGCCGCTTTCGGTAGCGCCGACCGTCGCGCCGATGCCGAAATAGCTGTTGGCGCTGCGATCGTTGATCATTTTCGTCTGCTCGGCGGTATAATAGCCCGACCAGCGGTCTCCCAGGCCTTCTACGTATCCTGCGAGCGCGTAGTCGACGGCGGTCTTTTCCTCGAACTCGCCGACGTAATATTTATCTACTATATCGGCGACCTCTTTGAGCCGCGCGTACTTGTTTTCAAGATCGTTCAAATTGCCGAGCCTGCGGTTGAACCGCTCCGCCGTCGTAAGAGTCGTCACTATAACTGCTATGACCGCGACGAGAAGCATGAGCATTATCGCGGTGCTTAAAGATACTGTCTTTTTATTCATGGGTTCTCCTTATTTGTATACTACTTTAAAGTTCGGGAACTGATCGAGCGGGTTCGTGTAATTGCCGTTTTTGATAAATTCGAAATGCAGATGCGGCCCGGTCGAATACCCCGTGCTGCCGACGAGCCCTATCACGTCGCCCCGCTTTACCTTCTGCCCTTCGCTTACCTTGCGCTTCGACATATGCGCGTAAAGCGTGGCGACGCCGCCGCCGTGATCTATCAGCACGTAATTGCCGTAAGCCGAACTGTAAGTGGATTTCGCGACCTTGCCGGAATTGGCGGCGTAAATGTTGGTGCCTTTAGTGGCGCGAAGGTCGACGCCCGTATGAAGCTTATACACCTTGGTTATCGGGTGCTTACGCATACCGTACTTGCAGGTGACGACGTTGTTCGCGGCGGGCAGCGGCCACTGGAGCGAGCCGCCGACGTAAATGGTCGAGGCGCCTAATTGCGCCACCAGCTTTTTGATGCTTGCGTTCAGCTCTTCTTCCTCTTTGACTATCGAGTTATAATCCGCCTGCGCCGTCTTCTCGCGCGCGACGAGGTCGGCGAGGGTCTTTTCCCTCTGCGCTACCTCAGACTCATACTCGAGCTTTTGCTGTTTTAATATCTTTTCCTGCCGCTCCGCCTCAGCGAGCGCGGCGTCAAGGTCGGCTTTCTGCTGCTCGACCGTGCGCACGTTTTCCTTGTATCTTTCAAGCATTTTGCCGTCAAAGGCGGTTATCTGCTTTATTACCTCGTATTTCGTTAGAAAATCGGAAAAATCGTCCGCCGAAAGAAGTATCGAAAGGTAGCTTACGTTGCCCTTTTCCGCCATAAAGCGGACTCTGGCGCGCATATCGTCGTGCTGCTTCTGCAGCTTTTCGCGCCCCGCCTCAAGCTCCGTCCGCTTTTCCTCGACGAGCACGTTGAGCTTTTCGATAAGCTGCTGCTGAAGCTCCATCTCGTTTTCGGCGGCTTCTATCTTCCGGTCGAGTATCTGTATGTTTTTCGCCGTCGTGTTCTTCTGGCTCTTTATCGAGTTGAGCTGTTTTTTCAGCGTGTTCTTCTGCGAGGTGACCGACGAAAGCTGATTTTTAAGCTTGTCTACGTCGCTCTGCGTAGTCGCGCCGGCGGGAAGCGCACCGGCTAAAAACAGCGCCGCGAAAAGAAACGCCAAAACTCTTTTAAACGCTTTCTTCATAGCTTACACCTTCATATAGCGCCTTATCGTAAAGACGCTGCCGAGAAGCCCGAGCGCCACGCCCGCGACTAAAAGCCACAGGGCGAGCGGATACCTGAATGCCTCGAACGGCACCGTTTCGAGCACGTTCGAGCCTGCCGCTATGCGCTTTGTCACGTAATTATATATTATCCACTGCGCCGAAAAGACGAAGACCGACGCCGTGACGCCGAGTATAAGCCCCTCTACCACGAAGGGCGCCCTTATAAACGCGTTCGTCGCGCCGACCATCTTCATAATCTGTATCTCTTCGCGCCGCGCGAAAAGCGCGAGCTTTACGGTGTTTGAGATAATGAAAAGCGAGACCGCGCCCAAAAGTATTATGAGCGAATAACAGACCGTGCGGACTACCGAGCGAAGCTGAACGAGCCGCTCGGACAGCTCTACGTCGCTGTTCGAGTCGGCTATCCCGTCTATCGCCTCAAGTGCCTTGAGCGTTTCGGCGTGCTTGTCTATATCCTTCATATAAACGCGGAAGCTGTCGCGCAGGGGGTTGTCGTCGCGCATGCTTTCGACCACGTCGGCGTCGTCGCCGAGCTGCGCCACAAAAGCGTCGAAAAACTCTTCTTTCGTTACGAATTCGGCGCTTTGCACGTTGTCGACGGCGAGGATTTTGCTTTCAAGCGCAAGCCCATCGTCACGCGAGAGCTCTTCGTCGATATACACGACTATCTGGTCGCGGTTCTGAAGCTTGCCTATCTGTACGTCTATGTTGTAGGAAACGAGCATGAACGTCGCCGTAATGAGAAGGCACGCGGCGATGACCGTAATGGCGGCGAAGCTCATAAGCCCGTGGGTCAGGACGCTTAAAACGCCCTCGCTCAAAAAGTATTTGAACTCTGTGAAAGGAGAAGCTCTGCGTTTTTTCATTTGCGCCCCTCCTCGCTCTCGTAGTAGCCGCCCTCGCCGTCCTGGACGATGACTCCGTTCTCTATGGCTAAAACGCGCTTTCTGAACCTGTTGACGATGCCTACCTCATGCGTTACGACGATGACCGTCGTGCCGCGTTTGTTTATTTCGTTGAGTAACGCCATTATTTCAAGCGAGCGGGCGGGGTCTAAGTTTCCCGTCGGCTCGTCGGCGACTATTGTCCCGGGGTTGTTTACGAGCGCGCGGGCGATCGCCACCCTCTGCTGTTCGCCGCCCGAAAGCTGACTTGGCATATTGTCCGCCTTGTGCTTTATGCCGACGAGTTCGAGCACGTACCTTACGCGCTTTTTGATGAAGCGCGGCGGCTCGCCCACGGCGCGCATAACGAAGGCGACGTTTTCGTAAACCGTCTTATTTTGAATAAGGCGGAAATCCTGAAAAACGACGCCTACCGAGCGGCGCAGATAGGGCACCTTCCTGTCGGGGATCTTGCCGACGTTGAACTTGTCGACGTAAACGCTTCCCGATTCGGGCTTTTCCTGCGCCGTTATAAGCTTTATTATGGTGGACTTTCCCGCGCCCGACGGACCGACTATGAAGACGAACTCGCCGTCTTCTATATCGAAGGTAACGTCTTTAAGCGCTTTTGTCCCGTTAAGATAAGTCTTTCCAACGTTAACGAATCTTATCATCTGCCGTCCTCTTTATCCCGCGCGCTCAGTTTGCGCGCTCTTTCGATTTGAGATACTTCTTGACCATCAGCGCCACCTTCAAAACGATGGCGTTGTCAAACTCGCGCAGGTCGAGCCCCGTAAGCTTTCTTATCTTTTCAAGTCTGTAAACAAGCGTGTTGCGGTGGACGAATATCTTGCGCGAGGTGACGGATACGTTGAGGTTGTTGTCGAAAAAGCTTTGTATCGTAAACAGCGTCTCTTCGTCGAGACTGTCTATAGAGCCCTTTTTGAAGACCTCGTCTAAAAACTTTTCGCAAAGGGTCGTGGGAAGCTGATAAATAAGCCTGCCTATGCCGAGCGACTCGAAATTAATTACCGTTTTGCCCTCGTCGAAGACGTTGCCTATCTCTACCGCGACCTGCGCGTCTTTATATGAGCGGGCTATGTCCTTAAGCTGGGAAACGCCCGAGCCGATGCCGACCGTGTAACCCGATCCGAGCTCTTTTTTAAGGCGCTGATCGATGCTTTCGCCGAGCTTTACGGGGTCGGGCGCGCCCGCGCCGGAAAAGCTCTTTAACAGCACTATCTCTTTCTCGTTTACCGTGACTATGAAATCGTTCTGCCTGTCGGGGAACATTGACGCAAGGGCTTCGGATACCGTAACGTCCTGCCCCTCGCGGAAGCTTATGAGATAAACTATCCGCTCGTCGACGGCGGGAAAGTTCATCTCGCGCGATTTGATGTAAATGTCGCCGGGAAGTATGTTGTCCGACAGTATCCTTTTTATAAAGGACTGCTTGTCGTGCTTTTCGTCGTAAAGCGATTTGCTGTTGGAGATGGCGACCGCCGTCACCTTGCAGACTATATCGGCAAGGTCGGAGCTTTCGGTCGCGAACAGAGCGTAAGCGCGGTCGTCAAACTCGCCCAGGCGGTAAAAGGTCATCCCGCCCGTGCGGTCGTTTTCAAGACCCGTGGCGAAAAAGCCGCCCGCGTCAATTTTGTCGCCTATCTTGCGAAGGTCGGTGCAGGAAACGACGTTCCCGCCCTCGTCAACGGCGCCTATATCAAAAGGCACCTTGTCTTTTAGTTCAAGCAATATCCCCTGGAAAAGCTTTGCAAGCATTTCTTTCACCCTTTTCGGTCGTTTGTGTAAAATGAATAAACAAAACTTGGCGTATATGTGTATAATAACATATCGTTTATGTTTTTTCAACAATTTTTTCGGGTTTGCTTTGTGAAT
>JAFSVO010000179.1 GCA_017444965.1 Clostridia bacterium
CAAAGTCGGAAACGTTTCCCGTTTTTACGCCTACGGCGCCTTCAAAAGTAAACAAAAGTTTATTATGGTTCGCCATAAATCTTCCCGCCGCCTGAGTTTGTTTAAGCGCGCATATTTGAGCGAACAAAGGGTTTTCAAGCGCGAAAGACGTCAGCTTACGTAAATCGTTCGCCGACGTGTAATGCAGTTCGTCGTCAAGCCCGGAGGGGTTTGTGAAATGAGTGTTATCCATACCTAAAGATCGGGCTTTTTCATTCATAAGACCGACAAAGTCGGAAACGTTTCCCGTTTTTACCGACGCAAGCGCAACGGCGGCATCGTTTCCGCTCATCAGCATAAGGCCGCATAAAAGATCCTTGATTTTAATACTTTCATCAGGCCTTAAATACATTGAGGATCCTAAAATATTACACCACTCCGGACGGACGGTTACCGTTTGCTCGGGATCAAACAGCTCGCAGGAAAGAAGACAAGTCATGATTTTAGTCGTGCTTGCCATAGGCAGCGGCGCGTCCGCCGCTCTTTCATAGAGCGTTTTTTCTGAAAAACAGTCGTATAATACCGCCGATTTTGCGGATATTTCCGACGCGCGGCATACGTTGCAGATTAATAACAGACAAAGGGTAAAGCAAAATATCAGCTTTTTCAAAAACACCATCTCCCACATATTCTATATGGGAGAAAGCTTAATTAATAGACCGATTCTTCTTTATCCTTTTTGTTTTCTTTGTTCTTTTTAAAGAATCCTCCGATCTTGTCTACCGTTTCGGGCAAAAGATCGATTATTTTTTCGGCTGTCGCGTTAAGCGGCGAGTCCAAATAAATCATTCTGACGTTAGAACCGTTGACGATCATAAAAGCGATCGGCGTAATGGTAACGCCCGCGCCGACGCCAGCGCCGAAACGGATATTGTTTCCGTCGGTCCCGCCCGACGCGAATCCGAACGCAACCTTTGACACCGGAATAAGCGTCGTTCCGTCAGGGGTCGTGATAGGATCGCCGACAACGGTGTTAACGTCTATCATATCTTTGATCTTTTGCAGGGAAACCTCTATGCTTTCGTTTATGTTGCTCATTTATCCTTTCCGCCTTTCTTTTTATTATCAGGTAAATGTTTCAGTATTAAAACCGCGCCGGATATCGCGACAATTAAAAGACTAAGAAGGATTGCCGTAACGGTAACGTCTGCGGTCAGAGTCGTTTTTCCGCCGTAATCAAGGTCCGCGGAAACGTCGGCGTTTTTGATCTTTCGTTTCCCTTCGATCACCGGATAAAGAGCGGATATCGCCATACATACGTTTCCGTAATTTACGGCCGCTTTTGCGGCGTCGCTTCCTGATAAGGTAATATTCAGTTTAAAAGACTTAAACCGCAAACACTTAAGCAGTTTTTTGAGCGTTTTTAAAGATGCCTTAACAAGACCTATCACGTCCTCTATAGACATTTTGATCTTTCTTTTTTTTGAAGTATCTGTCTTGTTCTTTTTGCTTTTCTTCGGGCGCGTCTTCTTTTTCTTGGGCGGATATACCCTAAAAGAAAACAGATGGCCTGCAAATACCTCGAGACGCCCGTCAAATTTTACGCGCAGCGAAACGGGTATCAGCAATAAAACGAAGATAACAAGAAGAACTATAAGCGCAGTCTTCATTGCTTTTCCTCAGACTCAAACTGACTTAAAGAAAGCTGATCGGCGTTATCGTTGGGCAGCTCGGGAAGCTCAGGAAGATTTTTTACCGATGAAATGCCGAATGAACGCAAAAAGTTTTCGGTCGTTCTGTATAGTATCGGCCTACCGGGAACGTCAAGTCTTCCGCAAGGCTCAATAAGAGCTTTATCGGCAAGAGAGCCTATCGTATAATCGCTGTCAACGCCGCGTATCTGCTCTATATAAGCTTTTGTTACGGGCTGTTTGTACGCGACGATGGCAAGCACTTCCAGCGCAGATTGTGAAAGAACGGGGCGACGCCTTGTTTCAAGAGCGTTTCTCACTTCCCTGCCGTAATCGGCGCGTGAACACAACTGGTATTTATTATCGAGTTTTATAAGCTTTATCCCTCTGCGGTTGTAATCGTAATAATCCGAAAGCGTTTTTACGGTCGCCTCAAGGGTATCGATATCTATTCCCAATACTGCGCAGAGCTTTTCTTCAGGTACAGATTCTCCGGAAGCAAATAAAACCGCTTCAAGAGCGCATTCCGTTTCGTTAAACTCCATTTTTTGCCTCCGTTGAAAGATTCAGATAATAGTTTTCGTCATCAGACGTCAGATATACGCGCCCGTCTTTTGAAAGCTCAAGAACAGCAAGGAAATACGCGACGATCTCGGAACGGCTCTCGGACGAAAGCAGCAGTTTGTTTAATGAGATCTTTTTATGTTTTGAAAACAGAGATAATATCTGACTGATTTTAACGTTTACCGGGACAGGTTCTCTTCCTACTATTGATTTGAAAGCGTATACGGACGGAGGCATGCGCCTTTCGGCGCGCTGAAGGATATTACCTATAGCTTTTAAAAGGTCATCCGCCGTATTGCTGTAAACGATTTTGGAATAGTCTTTTTCAAGCGGTTCCTGTTCTCTTACGTAAATATCCCTGCCGGCTTCGGACTGTTCGGAAAAATAACTTCCGAGTTCTTTGAAACGCTGATATTCGAGCAGCATTTCAACGAGCTGAGCTATCGGGTCCTCCTGCTCTTCGTCGTCGTATACCGGAAGAAGCATTTTTGACTTGATATGCATAAGCTGCGCCGCCATGGTAATAAACTCGCTCGCTATCTCCATATCGAATTCCTGCATTTTTTGCAAATACTCAAGGTATTGACGCAGTATTTCGGCTATGGGGATATCGGTTATCTCAACTTTATTCTTGGAGATAAGATGTAAAAGAAGGTCTAACGGACCGTCAAACACCTCAAGATGAAATGTAACTTCGTTTGTCATATTATACCTGCCGAAGTAAAGATTAACCTTATTAAGTCAAGTAAAAGATTCAGGAAAAAGTTTCTTACCGTGCCGATCACTCCGTCAAGAAAGCCGAGCGCGAGAAGTATGAGCATAACAAGCTGTATATACGGCTGTATTCTGTTTACGGTAGCTATCATTCTGTCGGGTAAAAGAGGTAAAATGACTTTTGACCCGTCAAGCGGAGGTATCGGCAAAAGATTGAACGCCATAAGACCTATGCTCAACGACGCTAATATTGACAGAAAATCGCCTAACGCAAGTAAAACGCGGTTATTCGAGTAAAACGCTATTAAAAAGTAAGCAAGCAGACACACAAAAGATAATATAAGATTGGAAAAAGGTCCGGCAAAGGCAGTTATAGCCATTCCCAATTTTTTATTCTTCATCCTGAAATTATATGGATTGACCGGAACGGGTTTTGCCCAGCCGATACCGGCAATAAGCATACATATAAGACCGATAAGGTCAATGTGCGCTATGGGGTTAAGCGTCATCCTTCCCTGAACGTACGCGGTATCATCGCCCAGCGATCTGGCGGCTAGGGCGTGAGAAAGTTCGTGTATTGTAAGGCATATGAGTATTGCCGGAAGGAGCATAAGTATCTCTCTGAAAGACATTGAGAAAAGAATAGCGGTGCCCTCCTTACTTTTGAACAGCTTTAAGCATATCCGAAATAACGAGATCCCGGTTAAAAGACTTTTCCGCAGAAAACGGGATAAGCGTATCGGTATCTTCTAACAAAAGTGTTTCTTTTACAAGCTGTAAAGCCGCGTCCTGTTCATTCTTTTTAAGTTTGTCCGTTTTGTTTGCGATAACTGTAATGTTTATCCCCGTCGCTTTGGCGTATTCAAACATCGCGACGTCGTCCTGCGTCGGTTTATGACGGACGTCTACAAGAAGATAAAGCGACGCTATCTTCTTTTTTTGCGTATTAAAGTATTCGTCGATCAGAGAGGAAAAGCGCTTTCTTTCCGATTCTGACGTTTTGGCAAATCCGTACCCGGGCAGGTCGACGAGCCAAAACGATTCGTCAACTTTAAAAAAGTTGATGAAAACCGTTTTACCGGGGGTCGCGCTAACTCTCGCGTAATTCTTTCTGCAAACAAGCGAGTTTATGGCGGAGGATTTCCCGACGTTAGACCTTCCCGCCAAAACTATATGCTTAAGTTCGTCCGTCGGAAAATCAGACGCTTTTGCGGCGCTTTTGACGAAAACCGTTTTAGTAAAGTTGATCATTGACGGATCCTTTTTACCGCGGTTTCTTCATGAGGTATCGCCGCGACGGTAATTGCGTCTTCGTTTTTCGAAAGCTTTTCTTTAAGGCTTTCGCCGAAAACGAAAGACACTACTTCGTCCATTTGAGAAACAGGGATAAATTTTATATTTTCTTTGACGGTCTTGTCTATTTCCTCTATATCCTTTACGTTATCCGCGGGAATAATGACGTTTTTGATGCCTTCCCTGAACGCAGCCATACTTTTTTCCTTAAGTCCGCCTATCGGAAGGACGCGACCGCGCAGCGTTATCTCTCCGGTCATTGCGATATTCTTGCTGACCGGCAAATCTGTAAAAGCAGAAATCATTGCTGTCGCCACGGTTATGCCGGCGGAGGGGCCGTCTTTTGGCACGGCGCCTTCGGGAAAATGAACGTGGATATCGTGCTTTGAGAAGAATTCGGGAGGCAGCATAAGCTTTTCGCGGCGGCTTCTTATATAAGTAAGAGCCGCTTTGGAAGACTCTTTCATTACGTCGCCTAAGTTTCCGGTAAGTTCAAGCTTGCCTGAGCCTTCTACAGCGCTGACCTCGGCTTCAAGTATTTCCCCGCCGACAGAGGTCCACGCAAGACCGCAGACGACGCCGCATTCAGCCGTCTTTCCGCGCGTAGGATCTTTATATTTTTTTATGCCCAAATACTTTTCAAGGTTTTCTTCGGTGAACGTCACGCGATCCGTTTTGCTTTCTTCAAGTTCTTTGGCGCATTTACGGCAAAGCTTGTCGATGGTACGCTCTAACGCGCGGACGCCCGACTCGCGGGTGTAATCGCGAATTATAACTCTTATAACGTCGTCCGGAATGGAGATATCGGTATCGCAAAGCCCGTTCTTTTCGACGAATTTCGGGATAAGATGCTCTTTTGAGATATGTACCTTTTCTTCGTCGGTGTAGCCGGACAATTCAATTATCTCCATTCTGTCGAGAAGAGGCGTGGGTATAGAGTCGCGGTCGTTTGCGGTCGTTATAAACAAAACGTTTGAAAGGTCGAAGGGTATTTCGATGTAATGATCTACGAAAGCGTTGTTCTGCTCCGCGTCGAATACCTCAAGAAGAGCTGAAGACGGGTCGCCTTTGTAATCGTTGCCCAGTTTATCGACCTCGTCAATAAGGATAAGGCAGTTTTTGCTTCCCGCGTGCTTTAAAGCTGTCATGATCCTTCCGGGCATAGAACCTATATAAGTCTTTCTGTGACCTCTTATATCGGCCTCGTCCCTTACTCCGCCGAGAGATAAACGGGCAAAATCACGTCCGCACGCGCGGGCTATAGAACTTGCGACGGAAGTCTTTCCGACGCCCGGAGGACCGACCAAACAAATGATCTGTCCTTTTATGTTTCCGGTCCTTTTCAGTACGGCGAACGATTCAAGAATACGCTCTTTGACTTTTTCAAGCCCGTAATGGTCGCGGTCGAGTATTTCGGATGCTTTTGAAATATCGTAATTTACTTCTTTAAAACTGTTCCACGGAAGATCAAGTACTTCGTCAAGATATGACGTTATGACCGCGCTTTCGGGCGAAGAAGGCGGCATTTTGGAAAGTCTTTTGGCTTCTTTAATAAGCTTTGCTTCGGAGTCGCCGGATAAATGCAGTTCTTTTATCTTTGTAATGTATTCCGAAGACTCGCTTTTCGGGTCCTCACCTTCTCCGAGCTCTTCGCTTAAAACTTTGATCTGTTCCCTTAAATAATAGTCGCGCTCGTTTTTGTCCATATTGGATCTGACTTTGCCGGATATTTCTTCTTCAACGGCGCGTATTTTGTGCTCTTCGTTAAGAAAACTATCAAGCATCGAAAGTCTGCGCCTCGGGCTTGATTCTGATAGAAGCTGCTGCTTGTATTCGTATTTTATCGGCGAATAGTGAGCGATATAGTCCGAAACAAAAGAAATGTCCTCATTGTCGGAAATATTGACAAGTATTTCGTTCGGTACCTGACCGTCGGGGGCAAATTCGTAAAACTGTTCTTTTACCCTGCGCATAAGAGCGATATCGCGCTGCGATACGATCTTTGCAGGAATATCTTCAATAACGGTTATATCCGCTTTTATAAAATCGTCGGAAGAGTCGGCGAAATTCAGGTATGCTCTTGAAAGCCCTTCGACAAGGACTCTGACGGTATCGCCGGGAACGCGCAGGGTCTGACACACCTTGCAAAGCGTTCCTATCGAATAAAGACCGTCCTGCGACGGGTCGTCTTCGGTTATGTCTTTCTGCGTGACTAAAAACACCTCTTGCGATTTTTCAAGGGCGGTCTCTATCGCTTTTATGGATTTGGCGCGACCTACGTCGAAATGAAAGAGTACGTTCGGGAAAATAGTCATTCCCCTCAACGCGACGCAAGGTATATTGTAAAGGTTTTTTTCGGTCATATATATTCCTCCCAGTTTAACATTGTAATTATATCAAACAAATAAATATAATTCAAGATATAAAATAAAACCTGCCGCCTATTCGGCGGCAGGCGCAATATAAAACAAATTCAGATCTTGTCGTTAGAGCCGAGGACGTCGCGTATTTTGTGACGTACAGTCTCGCGTATGGCGTTTCTGCCATCCGTAAGATACTGCCTGGGGTCGAAATGATCGGGATGCTCTGCCATATGCTTACGGATGAAGGCGGTCATTCCGAGGCGGATGTCGGTGTCGATATTTATCTTGCAGACTGCCATTGACGCCGCTTTGCGAAGCTGATCCTCGGGGATACCTATCGCGTCGGGCATTTTACCGCCGTTTTCGTTGACTATTTTTACATAGTCCTGCGGTACGGAGGAACTGCCGTGAAGAACTATCGGGAAGCCGGGAAGCCTTTTTTCAACTTCTTCAAGGATGTCAAAGCGAAGCGGAGGCGGAACTAGTATGCCGTCTTTGTTTCTTGTGCACTGCTCGGGCTTGAATTTGTAAGCGCCGTGAGACGTGCCTATAGCTATGGCAAGAGAGTCAACGCCCGTTTTGGTGACGAATTCTTCAACTTCCTCGGGGCGGGTATAGGAAGAATCCTCCGGCTTGACTTTTACGTCGTCTTCTATACCGGCAAGCTTGCCGAGTTCGCCTTCAACTGTCACGCCTTTTGAGTGGGCGTATTCGACAACGCTGCGGGTAAGCTCGATGTTTTCTTTAAAAGAATATTTGGAGCCGTCTATCATGACAGACGAAAAACCGCCGTCTATGCAGGATTTGCAAAGCTCAAAGCTGTCGCCGTGGTCAAGGTGAAGAGCTATGGGAAGATCGGTATCTAAAAGCGCGGCTTCTACAAGCTTGACAAGATAAACGTGTTTCGCGTATTTTCTCGCGCCTGCGGAGACCTGAAGAATGACCGGCGAACGCTCTTCTTTCGCGGCTTCGGTTATCCCCTGGATTATCTCCATATTATTGACGTTGAACGCGCCGATGGCATAACCGCCTTTGTAGGCTTTCTCAAACATTTCTTTAGTAGTTACGAGTGGCATGAAATTGTACCTCCGAATTTATTTTTTTACGTCAATATATTAACACAGAAAATTCCAATAATCAAGAAGTCTTTTATTGATTTTAAAACGACGCTGTGTTATAATTCCATTGATTTAAATTTTGTAAAACAGAAAGGCGGTCAAATCTATGCAACTTAAAGGAGCATGCATTTTCGGTCAGTCGGGAGGTCCTACCTCGGTCATTAATTCAAGCGCTTACGGCGTATTCAAAACCGCGCTTGAGTCTGACTGCATCACTCGCGTTCTCGGCGCAAAATACGGGATCAAAGGAATACTTAACGATGATCTTATAGACATTGGTCTTGAGGATCCGAAAGAGCTTGAGCTTTTGCTCAATACCCCCTCCTCCGCTTTGGGTTCATGCAGGTATAAGCTTAAAAACGCGTCGGACGATGAGACTGATTACAAAAGAATACTTGAGATATTCAAAAAATACGACGTACGTTATTTCTTCTATAACGGCGGAAACGATTCTATGGATACCTGCAACAAGATATCCAAGTATTTGCTTTCCAAGGGATATGAATGCAGAGTTATCGGCGTTCCCAAGACTATCGACAACGACCTTTACGGTATAGACCATTGCCCTGGCTTCGGCAGCGCGGCCAAATATATCGCCACGACTTCCGCGGAACTTGCAAGGGACGCGAAGGTCTATGACACCGGTATGGTACTCGTTTTAGAGTGTATGGGCAGAAACGCGGGGTGGCTTACCGCAGCTACTGCTGTCGCAAAGTTCATGGATGCCGAACCCGATATCATTAGCCTTCCGGAAGTACCGTTTGATATGGAAAAATTCCTCGACAGAGTCGAAAAGATATACAAGGAAAAGAAGTACTGCTTCGTTGCCGTGTCCGAGGGCATTAAAGATTCCGACGGCAAATTTATTGCCGAATATGCTACCGCAAACGCAAGCAAAGAAGACGCTTTCGGTCATAAGCAGATGGGCGGAGTCGCGTCATATCTTGCCGGCGCGATAAAAGAGCGCACGGGCGCAAAAACGCGCGGGATCGAGCTTTCCCTTCTTCAGCGCTGTGCCGCGCATTGCGGATCTGCAACCGATATAAAAGAGTCTTTCCTTATGGGGTGCGAGGCGGTCAAAGCCGCCGTAAGCGGTATAACCGACAAGATGGTAGCCAACGAGCGCGACACTTCCGCACAGGGATACAAGCTTAAGACTAAGCTTATCGATCTTCAGGACGTCGCAAACGCCGAAAAGAAGTTCCCCGTCGAATGGATAATCAACGATAACACCGGTATTTCCGACGAATTCTTTGATTACGTTTTACCGCTTATTGAAGGTCAGCCGGATATTAAATGGGAGCATGGCATTCCCAGATTTGCACAACTTAAAAAAGTTAAAGCCTGATCAAAATTATTTTAACGGCGCGCTGCAAAAACAACTGCAGCGCGCCGTTTGCTCCATTGCCGTTTGTTCATTTTTCCCAATATTGACCTCTTTATGTTGACTTTTTATGTAAACTCTGTTAAAATAAATATAATTATATATTTTTTGTTTACAGATTATAAAGATCGGGGCGCTTCTGATGCTATTTGATTTACAGACAAGGATCGCGAAACAATTCAATATCAAAGGCGAAATTGCTCTTATTCGCAATATCGGAAACGGTTATATCAACAAG
>JAFSVO010000180.1 GCA_017444965.1 Clostridia bacterium
CACCGGCGCGGCCGGTGGTTATATTTTTTACAAAATCTTTTTTACGGGGTGAAACCCTTCTATCAAAATGTTATTGTTAAATTGTAAAACACGGCCGGGTTTTATAAAAAAATAAAGGAACGAAAGGAAAAAGATGCAAGATGATAATAAGCAGGAAAAAGTTTGAAGCGATAACTTTCGGCTGCATAAACGAGTTCGGCGACTCGAACGGTCCTCTTTTTTTCAACAGACGGCGAATATATACAGTCGAACAGGTTTTTGAGCGTAATGATAAAGCTTGGCGAAAGCCGCTTAAAACGCGACTCGGCAGAGAAAAAGGAATGAGCTCAAGACGTGGCAGGAGCGATAACAACGTTATAACGACCGATAACAGTAAAGTAAAGAAAAGTAAATAAAATTAAAGAAAATTAAAGTAAAGTAAATGAAAGTAAAGAAAAAGAAATAAAAAAAGAATACGAAAAAGGCGGCGGCAGCATTGGCGAGGCGATCGTTTCCGATTTTTTACTTAAGAAGCGTCAGAGCCGGAAAAATATTTCGGCGCGGGCGAATAAACCGGGAAAAAGGAACTGCATCGAGCCGGTTTATCGGCAAAATAAAGGACTGCCGCGATCCTTATTTTGCGGCAGTCCCTCAATATTCCGAACGTTAATCGACCCAAACGCCGACTATGTCGTCGCCGCTTGAGATAGCAGTAGAATTATCGGGATCATCCGCGCACGTTCCGACGTTATCCGGCAAAAGCTCGAATGAGCATTTTACCTCTTTTGAATCGCCCTCATACCATTTAAGCGAGCCGTCTGAAAGCACAAAACTGCCCGAACCGTTTTCGTATAAGGTCTTTTGGTCGGTAACCGTCCCCGCTTCGTCAAACGTTACGCTCTTACAAACGCAGTCCGAATAAGTATATTTGCCGCCGTCGAAAGCGCACGTCATAGTCCACTCTTCGGAAACAAAAGCGCTGTCGCTCCACGAAATATTCATTTCATATTTTCCGTCGTCAGTCTTAGTGACGACAAGCGCCGCGCGCTGACTTAAAACGTCGACCCAAACGCCGCAAATGTCCGAAGCATTATCCGAAGAAGTATCCGAGGTAATATCCTCAGGCGTTTCCTGCGTATCCGCCGCCGCGGGCTTTTCAGGCTCGTTGACAGTCTTGCCGCAGGCGGCAAAGAGCAACGCGCAAGAAAGGAGAAGAGATATTAAAGCAAATAGTTTTTTCATAACGGTACCTCCAAAAAGAATATCACAGAAGATATTATATCAAACGCACGTTTTTAAATCAATATTGCATAAGCGTACGCAAATGACGAATAACGTTATTACCACCTGACGCTCCAGCGTTCGTTATAGTCTTTTGACATGTTTTCGGCTTTTGCGCCGTGAAGCTTAGACGCTTTTATCCTTGCGTCAAGTTCTTTGTTAAACGCGTCGCAGTCTAAAGGAAGTTCGACCCATCTGTCGGTCCAAGAAGACAAATACGAAGCGTTCGATAAAGTAAGCTCGTTTATTCCCTCGCGCCCGTCGGCTACAAGCTCCGAGCCGTTTAGCACGGCGTCGGCAAAAGCCTGCAAAACCCCTCTGTGCGCCGTCTCGGGCTCGTTCGGTACTATTTCCGAAAACTCTGTATCGGGTTTATAAAAGCTTTCTTCCTTTTCAAAGCAAAAGACCCGCTCGGGCTCTTTAAGCTTCCACCACTTGAGGCGTCCGTCTTCAATAACAAGTTTTCCCCTGTCGCCAGATATCTCAAGGCGGTTAGTTCCCGGGCATTCGCCGGTCGACGTAATGAAGGTCGCCGCAGCACCGTTTTCATATTCGGCGTATATAGTCGCGTCGTCCTCAACTTCGATATTATGGTATTTGCCGACGCCGCAGAACGCGCGTACGCGCTTAGGCATGCCGAATATCCACTGCCATATATCAAGGTTATGCGGCGCCTGGTTTAAAAGGACTCCGCCGCCCTCGCCGCTCCAGGTGGCGCGCCAGCCGCCCGAATTATAATAATACTGCGTTCTGTACCAGTTGGTTATTATCCAAACAAAGCGTTTAAGCTCGCCGAGCTCGCCGTTTTTAACTATCTCGCGCGCCTTTTTGAAAACGGGATTTGTTCTTTGATTAAACATTACGGCAAAAACTTTTCCGCTTTTATCGGCGGCGTCCGTCATTCTTTTCACGTCTGATACTTTTACCGCGGCAGGCTTTTCGGTAAGAACGTGAAGCCCCGCGTTTAACGCGTCGCACGCGACGACGGGGTGGAACTTATGAGGCGTCGCTATTATGACGGCGCCGCATACGCCGCTTTTAAGAAGCTCGTTATGCGACCGGAAAACGGGAATGCCCGGAAACTCTTTTTTAAGAAGTTCCCTTTTATCGGCGTCTGTGTCGCAAAGCGCGGCAAGCTTCATACCCTTGATATCGCCTCTCGCGATACAGTGAGCGTGCGCGCCGCCCATATTCCCGACGCCTACGATACCTACCAAAAGCTCGTTCATCACTTCTTACCCGTATTATAGCTCGAAGAAGTATCGGCAACGAACTCGTCTACCGTGGTTTTTTTCTTTGAAGTCTTTACTCTCTTCATAAGCTCTTCATAGTAAAGGTCTTCGCTGAAGGGTATATCTACCGGCTTTCCGAGGAAAGACGACAAGTGCATGGCGTTTGATATGGTAAGACCGTTTATCCCCTCTTCGCCTCTTGCGACAAGCGGCGTGCCGTGAAGGATATTTCCCGCGAAAGCGTTTAAAACGCCGACGTGCTGCGGCGACTGTCCGTCGGTCTCGACCTCCGAAAACACCGCGTCGGGACCGCCGTAAACCTTGGCGTCGGGCGTAAAGCAGTATTCTCTTTCATTGACGGGAAGCAGATACTTGTATAAATGCCCGTCCTCTGCAACAAGCTTGCCTTTTTCAAGCGATATCTCAAACCTGTTGGTGCCGGGAAGGTCGCCCGTGGTAGTAATGAAAACGCCCGTCGCGCCGTTCGGGTACTCTACGTACGCGGTAACGTCGTCTTCAACTTCTATGTCGTGCCACTTGCCGTAGTGCAGCTTTGCGTCGACTTTACATGGCATACCGCATATCCACTGCCAAAGGTCTATGTTGTGAGGGCACTGGTTCAAAAGGACGCCGCCGCCCTCGCCGCTCCAGGTGGCGCGCCAGCCGCCCGAATTATAATAGCGCTGCGAGCGGTACCAGTTCGTAATGAGCCAGTTCGTGCGTTTTATCTCGCCCATCTCGCCCGACTTGACTATTTCGCGCATTTTTCTGTAAACGTGGTCGGTGCGCTGATTGAACATAAGCCCGAATACTTTGTCGCTTTTTGACGCGACCTCGTTCATTTCGCGCACCTGCTTCGTATAAACGCCCGCGGGCTTTTCGCACATGGCGTGAAGCCCCTTATTTAAAGCCATTATAACGTATTTCGGGTGATCGTAATGAGGCACCGAGACGATGACAGCGTCTATAAGCCCGCTGTCCATCATTTTTTCGGCGTCGTCAAAAAAAGCGATATCGTCGCCCAGATTCTCTTTTATCCACGCTTCCTTTTCGGGTTTTATATCTGCTATCGCTTTAAGCTCTATTTCTGGGCAAAGCTTCTTTCTGTAAATGTTGTCGGCGTGGCCGCTGCCCATATTGCCGAGTCCTATTATGCCTATTCTTATCTTATCCATTTTATAACCCCAGTCCTTTCAGATAGTTATAACTCTTTTTAAGACAGTCAAACGGGTCTTCGCCGTAACAGTCGTCCTGTTCTACCAAAAGATACTGCGTGCCCGAATCGTAACAGGCGCGGACTATAGCCTCCATATTGAGGTTTCCGTATCCTACCGGCGCCATGAGCTGCTTTGATTTTTCGATTGTCAGATCTTTAAGGTGAACGCAGGGCACCCTGCCGTGTAGCTTGTCTATCCAGTCGATAACATCGCCGCCGCCGACCTGCGCCCAGTATACGTCAAGCGTAAAGCCCATAAGCTCCGCCGGGAAATCTTCAATAAGCCGTTTTAAATAGATCCTGCCGTCGGCGCTTTTGGCAAATTCTATTTGATGGTTGTGATACATCAGGTATTTCCCGTTTTCTTTAAGAGTTTTCGCGACGGGAATAAAATCGCGCACAAAAGCTTTATGATCTTCTTCCGATATAAAGGCGCCGTCCTTTCGGGGCATGGAGCCGATACCGACGTATTTACAGCCGAAAGCGTCGTGATCTTTCGCGACCTTTACGGGATCGTTTTTTATAAGGTCTCTGTCGTAATGAGTTATGGCGCACTCAAGCCCCGCGCTTTTTAGCTCTTCCGCGAGCCACGCGGGGTCAAAGGCGCACGTTCCCGATACCTGAACGGTTTTATACCCTATATCGGCGACTTTTTTAAGCGTTTCGGAAAAGCTTTCAAGGGTTTTCGTATATTCCCTTACGGTGAATAGCTGAGCGCCTATTCTCATTTTACAAGCTCCTTTACGGCGTTGACCGCGGCGGCAAAAGCTTCAC
>JAFSVO010000181.1 GCA_017444965.1 Clostridia bacterium
AATTTCATAAAAGCACCTCCTTAAAACTGCGACAGGAAGCGGATATCGTTCTCGAACAAAAGCCGCATATCGTCTATTTTATATCTTCTCATCGCTATTCTTTCAAGGCCGAGGCCGAAGGCGAAGCCCGAGTATACCTCGGGGTCTATGCCGCAGGTCTTAAGGACCTTCGGGTGTACCATGCCGCAGCCGAGTATCTCGATAAATCCCTCGCCCTTGCACATGGGGCAGCCTTTGCCGCCGCATTTGAAGCAGGTGATATCCATCTCGGCGGAGGGCTCGGTAAAGGGGAAGTGATGGGGGCGGAAACGCACCTTTATGTCTTCGCCGTAAAGGCGTTTCGCGAAAACCTCAAGCGTGCCCTTAAGGTCGCCCATCGTAATGCCCTTGTCGACGACAAGCCCTTCTATCTGATGAAAGACGGGCGAGTGGGTCGCGTCGACGGCGTCGCTTCTGTAGACCCTGCCGGGGGCTATCATCCTGATAGGCGGCTTGGTATGCTCCATAAAACGAATCTGCATACCCGAGGTCTGCGTTCTCAGCACCACGTTGTCGCTTATATAGAAGGTGTCCTGAGTATCCCTCGCCGGGTGTTCTTTCGGAATGTTCAGCGCCTCAAAGTTGTAGTAATCAAGCTCGACTTCGGGCCCCGTCGCGATCGAGAAGCCCATGCCGGTAAATATATCGCAAAGCTCGTCAAGCACGGCGGTAAGAGGATGTTTTTTGCCGATATCCGCCTTTTTGCCGGGCAAAGTAACGTCTAAGCGCTCGCGCTCGAGCCTGTGTTCGAGCTCTTTACGGGAAAGCTTTTCGGTGGCGTCGGCGATAGACTTTTCTATCTTTTGCCTTACCTCGTTTGCGATGTTGCCGATGATCGGCCTTTCTTCGGCGGACAGGGCGCCCATCCCGCGCAGAACGGCGGTAAGCTCGCCTTTTTTGCCGAGGAACTTAAGCCTTGCGTTTTCAAGCGCTTCGGCGTTGTCCGCCGTTTTCAGCGTTTCCAAAGCGTCTGCAAGGATCTTTTCAAGCAGTTCTTTCATTTCGCACCTCTCGTTTAAAAAAATAAAAGCCTTCGTCCGCAAGGGACGAAAGCCGTAACTTCCGCGGTACCACCCCGGTTTCCGCGCATCACACGCGGCACTTTTCAAGCCTTAACGCGGCAAACGGCGCGCGCCTACTCATTTCTTTTCAGCGCGGCGGCTCGGAAGTGAACTTCACGTATTCTTTAACGGGGCGCCTCTCAGCAAACGCCGCCCCTCTCTTGGAAAAAGAGTTTACGCTACTCTCTTCGTCATCGCTTTGAAACAATTCTACATCATTTTAAAAGGAAAATCAAGCATATTTTATAATTGAAAAAAGTATTTATTGAACGGGAGTGATATTGTGAAAAGAATATGCGCCGCGGCGCTTTTACTGTGCTGCTTTATTATAACGGGGTGCGGAAAGGCGGAAAGCTTCGAGAGCATAACGGGCAGATACGCGGGAAAGAGCGTATCCTGCACCGCGAGGATAATCGCCCCGGGCGAGTACGGAGGCGAGTTTACGGTCTCGTTCAAAAGCGACCGGGGGCGCGACGAGGCGGAGATACTTTCGCCCGAAACGGTCGCGGGCGTAAAGGCCGAGATACAAGACGGCGGCGCGCTTTTGTCATACGCGGGCAAAAGCCTTGAAACGCCGTTTGCGGCTTACCGCGAAACGGCGCCTGTTTCATGCCTTTCGGCGGTCTTTGAAAGCATAAGGTCGGGCGCGCCCGCCGTCTGGTCGAAAAACGAACGCAGGCTCGATTACGTGAAGGGCGACGTAACGCAGACTCTTTATTTTGACGAAGAAGGCGCGCTTTCCGCGGCAGAGGTGCTTTTAAACGGGGAAATGGTGCTTAAAATAGAAGTTACGTCTTTTGCGCTTGAATAAATTTTCGTTAAGTGATATAATAAAA
>JAFSVO010000182.1 GCA_017444965.1 Clostridia bacterium
ACGCGCGCATTGACGAGGTGATCGACGAGGTTTTGGACCTTCTTATCAACCTCGGCGCCGACGACGACCAGCTAAACTCCCCCGTTCTTTTCTGCTCGGGCAGACAGGGCACGGCTTCCCTTTCGCCCGACGGGCCTCACGAAAACCTGCGCCCCCTTTTCGACGCAATCCTTTCGCATATAGACCCGCCCGAATATAAAGAGGGCCCCTGCCAGATGCTTATCTCTTCAATAGATTATAACGAGTACGTCGGCAGGATATGCATAGGCAGGATAGAGCGCGGCACGGTAAACAAAAATCAGGAAGCCGTTATATGCGAATACCACGGCGCGCACGAGCCGTATAAATCCAAAATAGTCAACCTTTACCAGATAGACGGGCTTGAAAGGATACCGGTCGAAACCGCGAGATCGGGCGACATAGTCTGCATTTCGGGCATCGCCGACATAACTATAGGCGACACGGTCTGCGACCCGCTGACGCCCGAGCCGCTTTCATTCGTAAAGATATCCGAGCCGACGGTCGAAATGACCTTCTCGGTAAACAACGGCCCCTTCGCGGGGAAAGAGGGCAAATACGTTACCTCCCGCCATTTAAGAGACCGCCTTTACAGAGAGCTTTTAAAGGACGTTTCCCTGCGCGTTTCCGACACCGACTCTACCGAAAGCTTCCGCGTTTCGGGCAGAGGTGAAATGCATTTATCGATACTTATCGAGACGATGCGCCGCGAGGGATACGAGTTTATGGTCGGCGCGCCGAAGGTGCTTTTAAAAGAGGTCGACGGTAAGACCTGCGAGCCGTGCGAGCGCGTTATATGCGACGTGCCGCAGACGTGCGTCGGCGCGGTCATGGAAAAATTAGGCTCGCGCAAGGGCGAACTTGTGCAGATGACCCCGCAGGGCGACGTTATGCGCTTAGAGTACCTTATCCCCTCGCGCTGCCTTTTCGGCTACAGAAACGAGTTTCTTACCGACACGCGCGGCCAGGGCGTTATGTCGGCGGTTTTCGACAGCTATATCCCCTACAAGGGCGAGATAGCCGCCCGCACGACGGGCTCGCTCGTCGCGTTTGAGACGGGCGAAGCCGTGACCTACGGGCTTTTCAACGCGCAGGAGCGCGGCGCTCTGTTCATAGGCGCGGGCACGCCCGTTTATGAAGGAATGATAGTAGGTATGTCCCCCAAGCCGGAGGATATAAACGTAAACGTCTGCAAAACGAAGCACTTAACCAACACGCGCGCTTCGGGCTCTGACGACGCTTTGCGGCTTATACCGCCCAAGCAGATGAGCCTTGAAAAGTGCATCGAGTATATAGCCGACGACGAGCTTATAGAGGTCACGCCCAAAAGCCTGCGCATGCGTAAGACCATTCTCGACAGCCAGCTCCGCGCGAAAGCCAAGTTCGGAAAAAAGAACTGAAATAATAAACGTAAAGGACGGAGTTTTTCTCCGTCCTTTTTATTTCTTTTTTAAGTCAGTCGGGCATTCCGCAAAGCTCCGCCTTGCCGACGAAAACGGCGTCGAAGCTTTTGAATCCTTCAAGGTCGCTTTTCTTAAACTCCGCCGTTAAAAGCCAGCCCGCCATATCGGCGGTACATACCTCGGGGTCGTTTGTCTGCTCTATATCGAGCCGCAGGACATCACCGTCCGCGAAGACGCCGCGCAGACCGAAGCGTAAAGAGCCGCTGCCGGCCGTAACGTATGCCGTGAGGAGCGTGTTTTCGGCAAAAAACGCGTCGCCGCAGCCGGCTGTCGTTTCGTCAAACGAGGGTATTTCATTATAACCTGCGCCCGTCGATAAAACGCCGTGAAGGTCGTTTTTAAAAGCGTCAAGCTCTTCTTTTGTCTCAAACTTAAAGACGGGATAATGATGATATCCGTCCTCTTTGAGCGAGGCGTTTTCATTGAGAGCGGCGCTCATTATCTTTTCGTCCTCCGTCCACCCGGCGTAAGATATTTTTACCGCGCCGACGGAAATATCGGTCTTGGTTTCCGGCGTTTTTTCATCCGTCCGCGCGTTTTCTTCCGACGCGGGCGCGCCGCAGGAACAAAGAAGCAATAAGGCGCATAACAACGCGGTGAAAGACAGTAGCTTTTTCATGCCGTTTCCCCCTTTTGTATGTTTAGACGGATAACCGCCGGAAATGTTCCCTGTATTTTACTTTTCGGGCTCCTCCCTTGAAAGGGGCTCGCCTTTCGCCGCAAGATAACCCGCCCTGTAAGCCTCTCTTACTATTTTGAAAAGCGCCGCTTCCGCTTCGTCGTATTCGTGCCTTTCAAGAAAATCGCCGAAAGTCTCTTCAAAATAATCCGTACCGTCAGGTTTCATTTTTTACCTCCTGTCTTTTTCGGAAAACGTCTTTTCGCGCAATTAAAAAGTGCGCGGCAAGCCGCGCACCGAAAAACGCACGGCTCATTTGTCGCCAAACAAAACGCTATATCAAGCCCAAACAGCCAAGTATAGTTAAGCCTGCGTTTTTACCGCATAGCTTATCTGTTTGGTTTATTTCGTTTTGTTTGGCGTAATTATTTTATCACGGATATACAAAAAAGACAAGAAAAAACCGTCTCTTTCTCAAAAGACGGTTTTTAAGGTCAGAAAATATGTATTATTTATATTCGCCGAGGTTTTCTTCAAGGTCGTCTTCCTTTACCCAGTCTTCGACGTTATACACCTTGTAATCGTCTTTTGATATTCGCGTGACGACCTTTTCTATGCCGGCGTTTATTATAAGCCTGCGGCACATATTGCAGGGGGACGCGGAAGAGACGACCTCGCGCGTTTTCGCGTCGACTATTACGAGGTACATCGTCGAGCCGAGCATTTCTTCTCTCGGGGCGGCTATTATGCAGTTCTGCTCGGCGTGGACGCTGCGGCAGATCTCGTACCTCTGGCCGTGGGGTATGCCCATTATCTCTCTGCGGCAGGTGCCGAGGTCGGAACAGTTCGCCCTGCCCCTCGGCGCGCCGGCGTAGCCCGTGGAAATTATGACGTCGTTTTTGACTATTATCGCGCCCACGTTGCGGCGAAGGCAGGTGCCGCGCTCCAAAACCGTCTGCGCTATGTCGAGATAGTAGTTATTCTTGTCCCGTCTTTCCATTTTTCAGCTCTCCGTTTTCTATTTTTATTATCCGCGGCATCTTCGCCGCGGCGTTTACGTCGTGGGTTATAAGCACGAGCGTCTTGCCGCAGTTCAAAAGTATATCGGTTATCTCTTTTGCCGAAGCGGGGTCGAGGTTCCCGCACGGCTCGTCCGCAAGAAGGAGCGGCGGATCTTTGACCAAAGCCCTCGCTATGGCTGCGCGCTGCTTCTGCCCGCCCGATAGCTCGCCGGGATAGTGCGTCATTCTGTCGCCGAGCCCGACCGAAACGAGCGCCGCGGCGGCCTTTTCACGGCGGACGCGCGAAGGCACGCCGGATATCATCAAAGGAAGCTGCACATTTTCAAGCGCCGTCATATGCGGGATAAGCTCGAAGGACTGGAATATAAAGCCTATCACGTCGCGCCGCAGGGCGCGCATATTTCTTTTCGTAACGCGCACGCCGTTTAAAAAATAATCGCCGCGCGTCTGCGTATCCAAACAGCCGAGTATATTAAGAAGCGTCGATTTGCCTGAGCCGGAGGCGCCGCATACGGCGCATTTTTCGCCCGTATCTATTTTGAGCGAAAGCTCCGAAAGCGCGCAAACGCGCCGCTCGCCGCGTTTATATTCCTTGGTTATCCCGCAAAGCTCTATCATTTCCTTCTCCTTAACATTTTATATTATATTTTGTCTCTTTTCAATAGTTTGATACGAAAAAAACTCTTTTGCCGTTTGGCAAAAGAGTTTTTTATGGAGCGGATTACGAGGCTCGAACTCGCTACCTCCACCTTGGCAAGGTGGCGCTCTACCAGATGAGCTAAATCCGCAAACCGTGAGTAAATTATAAGCGGTTTGGCAGACTTTGTCAAGTCCGATTTTCAAAAACCTTTATCGCGCCCGTTGTATTTCGTTAATTGCCCGCTTTGAAAGCGACGGTGATCTCCGTTCCGGCGTCGGGCTCGCTTTTAATAGATATATGCGCGCCGTGCAGTGACGCCGCATGCTTGACTATAGAAAGCCCGAGCCCGGTGCCCGGTATGCCCTTTGACCGCGCGCTGTCTACTCTGTAAAAGCGCTCGAAAATACGCTCCTGATACTCGGCGGGTATGCCTATGCCGGTATCTTTTACCGAAAGCTCGACCGTCTTTCCCTTGTCCGTCACCGTGACGTCGACCGTGCCGCCCGGGCGGTTATACTTTACCGCGTTGTCACATAGGTTATATACGATCTCGTCAAGATAATTCGGTATGCCGTAAACGCTCGCGCGGTCGCCCGAAAGAGAAAGCCTGACCCCCTTCTTTTCAGCCGCGCTCTGAAGGCTGTCCAAAACGTCTTCGGCTATTCCGTAAAGGTCGACTTTTTCCTTTTCGGGAAGCACCGTCTGTTCGTCTAAGCGCGAAAGCTTGATTATATCGTTTATAAGCGATATAAGTCTTACCGACTCGCGGTAGATGTCGCCCGCGAACTCGCGCGATTTATCGGGCGGCACGATATCGTTCATCATAAGCTCTGCAAAGCCGGAAATGGACGTGAGGGGCGTTTTAAGCTCGTGAGAAACGTTCGCCGAAAACTCGCGGCGCAGCTGCTCCCTTTGCACCTGCTCGGTAACGTCTACGACGAGCACCACCGAGCCCGCCGGTTTATCGTTTGACATTACGGGATTTGCGATTATCTGATAACACCTTTCCTTTTGCTCGAAATACACTTCCGCGCGCTCGCCGCCGAGCGCTTTTTTTACCGCCTCGGACACCGCGCCGTCGACTCCGCTTACGAGCGAAGCGCTCTCCTCGCAACCGGGCAAGGTCTTTACGGCGCCCGTATTGGCGCTTATTATAACGCCGTTTTTATCGGTAAGAACGAAGCCCTCGCTCATATTTTCGGTCAGGACGGAAAACTCTTTCTGCCTGCGGGTAAGCTCGTCTATCTGCTCGCCTATGGTGAGGTTCTGTTCGCGTATCCGTTCAACCAAGGGGGCAAGCTCGGGATAGACCTTTTCCGGATCGAGCGCGTCTATTTCTATCTCGTTTATCGGCTTCGTTATCTGATTTGCCGCGCGAAAAGCGAAAATACCCGCGAGCACGAGCACGAGCACGGTTATCCAGAACACCGGGCTTACGGCGACAAAAGCGCTCCATACCGCCGACAAGGGCTTTGACAGGCGAAGCACCGTTCCGTCTTCGCACCTTAAGGCGTAATACATCGTATCGCGCCCCGAGATCTCGGACTTTCTTATACCCTGTCCTTCGCCTTTTGTTACAGCGTCTTTGACCTCGGTAAAACCGCTTTGGTCCGACATGTTTTCCGCGTCGGCTTCACTGTCGAAAAGCACCTTTCCGTCTACGTCTATCCACATTATCCTGTTTTGAGTGTCAAGAGTCGCGAGGTAGTTTTTCCCCGCGAGCATAACGCCGTTCGCGGCGTAAAACGCCTCTTGCTTGAGCGCGGAATAGGTCTCTTCCTTGGTCTGCGTGTACTGCAAGCCCACGAACAAAACGGCGCACAGCAAAAGCACGAGTATGCCCATTATAAAAACGTATCTGAATATTTTACCGGTCATTTGTTTCTCCCGTCATTCTGTAACCTATGCCGCGCACCGTTTCGATATACTCACCCGCGCGTCCGAGCTTTGCGCGGAGCGTGCGTATATGGACGTCGAGCGTGCGGTTCTCGTATTCCGCCTCAAGCCCCCAGACCTTGTCCATAAGCTGTGAGCGCGTAAGGACTATCCCTCTGTTTTCACAGAAAAGGCAAAGGAGCGAAAACTCTTTATAAGTTAATTC
>JAFSVO010000183.1 GCA_017444965.1 Clostridia bacterium
AACAGAGCTTTTCAAACACGGCGTCGAGCGTCACGGCGCTTGCGGGCATCGTGAAGGTGAAGCCGTTTTCCCTCTCTTCGTCTGAAACGACCTCCGCCGCCGGAAGCGCGTTTACCGACGAGAGCGCGTACCCCGCGGCGGGAGAGGCGGTAAAGCCGACCTTTTCGCCCGCGGGCGCTTCCGTAACGTCGGGCGTAAGAGAGCCGCCCTCAAGAGGGGTTTTTACGCCGACGGACTATTTTACCGGCTCGTATTTCGCCGAAATATATATTTTTTTGACCTCTCCCTCAAGACGGAAGCTTTGCTCCGCGCCGTCGCCGAGATCAAGGGGAGCGTTGCTTTCCCAGCCGGCGAAGACCTTGCCGAAAGGAGGCGCGTCGGGCGTCAGGGAAACGACGTCGTTTAAGTTTCCGCGCGCGGCGCTCGCGCTCCCGCCCGAGACGAAGATCTCGTAGTCATAGTCTTCCCCGTCGGGATCGGGCAGGAAATGGGGAAAGGACATTTGGTTTTCCTGAGATCCGTCGTAGATGGTCGCGGGGAGGAGCATTTCAGGACTCCGGAGGGCGTCGTTCGATAAGACGAACAAGCTCTGCTCACTCTGCTCCCAGGAAAATTCAGGGGCGGAAAGCATGGTTTCTCCCGGGGAGAGAAGACCCAAAAAAGCGCTTGCCGGGAGCAGCTCGTGATCAGGTATATGCTCCGCCTTTTCTTTCATATATTTCTCGACCGCGGCGGAGAAGTCGTTCGAGGAGGCGAACGGATATTGGCCGTTCTGAGCATTTATCACGGAAGAGAACGTAGCGTATGGCGCGGGGTCGTCGTAGCAGTCTAAAGCCGGCTCGTTCGGCAGCCACTCGGTACGCTTCGCCTCGTCGCGGAGCGTAAAAGCGGGGACAAGATAGAACGCCGAGCCGTTCGTCGTGAGCATCGAGCCTAAGTTGTTGTACTCCGCGCCCTTCGGGATAACGAGCTTCACGCGGGAGTATATCTCGTTTTCCGCCGCGACGCACGCGTCGTAGTAGATGCCGTTCGTGTCGGTTTTTACGCCGTTTTGATAGGAGCTTATCTTGATCATGCTATGCGCGAAATCGTAAAGCTCGTAGCTGTTGCTTTGCGCGTCGATAACGCGCCTTACCTGCGTGCCCTCCGTGCCGTGCATGAGAAGGGTCACGTTGGAAAGTCCGCAGTTTTCGGGAAGGATCAGGTCTGCCGTATGATCCTTGTCGGCGCTTATACGCTCGAAAAGCGAGCCGTCGTCAAGGTAAGGCGAAATGGGCTCGGCGCTCATACCGGCGCCGTTTGACCTGACCGTCAGAAGAACGCGCCCCGAATTGACCTTTATCCTTAAAAGCATGCCTTCGTTTGAGCTTGCGTCGGCTCTTATATAGGCGGACGTGTTAAACGACGCAAGCCCCGTGTCGCGGTGCGAGATCGCGGCGAGCGTCCCTTCGTCTTCGGGGAAGACCATGTCGTAGTCGGCGTCGTCCATTGTCAGAACGCTTATGACGTTTGACGAAACGCCGCCTGAAGAAAGGTCGGTGTTCCAAAGCGATATGCTCTCGCCCTCGCTTAAAACGATCGTTTTGACGACCGACGAAACGCCGCCGGGGTCGCTCAAAGCCGCCCGCGGCGCGTCGAAAGCCAGCGCGGGAGAGGGCAAAAGCCCGAACGCGAAAATAACCGCCATGAGAAATGACAGCGCCTTTTTCATATTCACGCCTCCGTTTCGGTCTGCGGCGAAAACCGGAGCCGCAGAGCTTGCGCCTTGCCGCCCTGCGCTTTTTCGCCGCGCTTTTCCGTCAGTCTTTTATAAAGTTTTCCAGCGTCTCGAAAAGGGTCTCCGGCTGCACCGGCTTTGAAAGGTGGGCGTTTAAGCCCGCCTGCAGACTGCGCTGAACGTCCTCGTCGAAGGCGTTCGCCGTCAGCGCTATGATGGGAACGGTTTTTGCGTCGGGCCTTGAAAGGGCGCGTATCGCCTTTGTCGCCTCAAGCCCGTCCATCTCGGGCATACGCATATCCATAAGTATCGCGTCGTAATATCCCGCGGGGCTTTCGCGGAACTTTTCAAGGGCTATCCTGCCGTTTTCGGCGAGGTCGGCGTCTATTTTTCTCGTTTCGAGCACCATCTTCATAATGTCGGCGTTTATCTCCATATCCTCCGCGAGAAGGACCCTGCGCCCCTCGAGCCTTACCTTGCGCTCACGCTTTTTCGCCTCGACCCCCTTGCGCTTGACCGCCGACTCGAACTCGTCGAGCACGTTCGCGGCGAAAAGCGGCTTGGAGATGAAGCTGTCGACGCCCGCGTCGGTCGCCTCCTTGAGCACGTCGTCCCACTTGTACGCCGTGAGGATGATTATTGCCGACTCGTCGCCCACCGTGTCGCGTATGCGCTTGGTCGTCTCAACGCCGTCCATCCCGGGCATCTTCCAGTCGACGAGGATGAGGTTGTAGGGCTCCATTCGCGCGTGGCGGAGCTTTACCATTTCAACCGCCTCGGCGCCCGAGGAGGCGGTCTCGGACGCGATGCCCGATCTTTCGAGAACGAGCTTCGCGTGCTCGCAGGCGACCGGGTCGTCGTCTACCACCAGAACGGTCATATCCTGCGGACGCACGACGTAGCTTTCGTCCTTTTCGCGATCCTCGGCGTCGAGCAGGGTGACGGCGACGGTAAAGGTCGTTCCGACGCCCTTTTCGCTTTCAACGCGGATGTCGCCGTTCATAAGCTCGACTATGTTTTTGGTTATGGCGAGCCCGAGCCCCGAGCTGCCGTATTTGCTCGTCGTTGAGGAGTTTTCCTGCGAAAACGTGTCGAAAATATGGGGAAGGAACTCGCGGCTTATGCCTATGCCCGTGTCGGAAACGCGGAACCTTATGGTGCTTTTCCCGTCAAACTGCGCCGTTCTTTCGACCTCAAACTCTATTTTCCCGCCCTCTGGGGTGAATTTGACGGCGTTTCCGAGAATGTTGAGAAGCACCTGACGGAGCTTTACGTTGTCGCCTATGTAGCAGTCGTCGACGTGGCCGTTTATGCGGCAGACGTATTCAAGCCCCTTGTCCTGGCAGTTCCCGCTTATCATGGTGTTGACGTATTCTAAAAGCTTCGAGAAGGAGAACTCTTCGTTTTTGATGATCATACGCCCCGACTCTATGCGCGACATATCCAGAATATCGTTTATAAGGTTAAGAAGATGCTCCGCCGAGGTGCCTATCTTCGCAAGGTAGCTCCTCGTCTTTTCGGGCGTTTCGGGGTCGTTTAAAGCTATGCTGTCAAGCCCTATGATGGCGTTCATCGGCGTTCGTATCTCATGGCTCATGTTCGAGAGGAAGGCGGTTTTCGCCTTGCTCGCCTGTTCGGCGGCGTTGAGGGCGGTCTTGAGCGCCTCCTGCTGTTCGGCGAGCTTTTTTTCGGTTTCCTTCTGCCTCGTTATATCGGTAAATATGCCGACGTAGGTGACGGGAGTTCCGTCCGGGCGGCGCGAGGGCTTGCCGACGGCGTGGAACCAGCGCCAGCCGCCGTCCTTCGTCATAAGGCGGTATTCGACGTCGTAGACCTTTTTGTCCGAACGGTCGGAAAGGGTGTCGTTGAACTCTTTGAGAACGCGCTCCTTATCCTCGGGGTGCAAAAGAGACGACCACGCCTCGAGCTTGTCGGGAAAATCTTTTTCGCTCTCGTAGCCGAGCATTTTGCGGAAGGTCTCCGACCAGGTGACGCTTATCATTTCGCCCTTTTCGTCAAAATCCATGTACCACGGGCCCGAGCCGAGCATGCTGTGAAGTATTTTGAGCGACTCGTTCTGTCGCTCCTGCCTTAAAAGCCGCTCCTGAAGCTTTACCTTTTCCTCAAGCTCCTGCTGCTTGACGCGGTTTTCGGCGTTTTCAGTTTCCTTCGCGAGAAGCGCCTTCGTGTGCCGTCTGTTCTGTATGATTATGAAGGCGAAGATGACGAGCATTAATATCACCGTCAGCACCGACATGATAAAGCTTTGCCCGACGAGTCTGCCGGAAATATCGCCGACCTGCTCGCTTATAACGCTCTCGCGGATAAGATAGGTCAAAAGCCAGTCGGTGCCCTCGACGGGAACGTAGCTCAAAGTTTCCCGTATGCCGTCGTAAGTAAAGGAAGCGACGCCGCTTTGAAGCTTTGAGAAGTCGTTTTTCACCTTTTCAAAGGAATAACCCGGCTCGTATTCCGCCTGCGACAGCGCGTCGAGCAGGTTGTCCTCGACGGCGAGCCCTCCGAGAACGGTGTTGCTCAGCGCGACGCCGTTTGACGTATATATGTTAGTGAAGGTAGAGCCGCTCTCCTGCGCCTGCATGGAAACGCCGGCGAGCATGTCCTTCATATCTATCTCCATAAAGCAGACGACAAGCTTCTCGCCGTTAAAGGGGATATTATCTGTCGGAAGCGCGATAATGACCGTCTTATCCGCGCTTTTAAGGTTTTTTACGGAGATATCCGGGCCGCTTATGGATCGATAGTCAAAAGCGTATTCGTCTATATCCGTCTGCGTGCCGAGCGAGGTATAGATAAGCCCCTTCTCGTCGATAAAGGCGAACTTTTGCAGGGTAAACAGCCGTTTCATTTTAGACTGATACGCCTGCAGATGAGCCATGTCGCTGAGGTCTTCCTCCGTCATAAGCTCAAGAGCCGTTTTCATATCCGAAACGCGCCTTTGAAGGTTGTCCGAAACGACTTGCTCACGGCGGCCGGCAAGCTCGTCAAGATACAAAAGGCTGACCGTCCGCACCGCGTCGTCCGACGCCTGCCGCGCTCTTTGCCCCATCCATACGGTGCCGAAGATAAGGATAAGCGTTACGGCTACTACGCCGATAACGGCGATGCGTACGGAATTGTTTTTCCCTTGTCGTGCGTTCATTTCCTTAAGTCCTTCCTTAGCAGGCGTTCGGGATATTTAAGCCCCGCCCTGCGGGCGGCTTCCGAAAAAGATCGGAGTGTGCTGTTCTTTCCCGCGATACGCCCCGGTTTTATGAAACCGGACATCATTTCTTTTTTAAACGATTTTATCATAAAATCGGTCTTTTTTCAATATATTAAAGGAATTTTCGTTTAGTCTTTCGTATCTTGCCGACGGCGCGCCGCACAGTCGGGAAAAGAAAAAAGGAGACGTAATAGGTGCGGCCGACTTAAAGCCGTTTTACCGCGCGTACAAAAACAGGGCTTGCCTGTAACGCGCCGTTTGTGTTATCTTATTCATAGCGAACAGGGTAAGGCTCGCCTCTCGGCTTTATTTAACACAGGACGCTTCCGTCAGCCGTTTTTTCGCCCGCTCTCACGCTTCATTGCATATCTTGAAGCGCGCCCGTTTTTTTATATTTATATATGGTATTGAAAAAAGGTAAGAACTGTGATATGATACAAAAAAATATCGGCTGTGGGCGGTGAAAGAACTGATGCCCGATATAACGAGCAGGAAAAACCCGGAAATACAGTATTTGCGCCGCCTTATAAAGGACGGCGCTTTAAGGCGCTCCGAGGGGGCGTTCGTCTGCCACGGCACGCAGACTCTTTGCGAGGCGCTGAAAAGCGGAGCCGATATTTTAAAAGTTTACGGCGAAAAAAAGCCGGACGCGGATACTCGCGCGCCCTTCGTAAGCGTAACGCCGGAGGTGCTTGAAGCCGTGTCCGACGTGGTAACGACCGAAGACGTCGTTTTCACGGTAAAAATGCCGCCTGAAAAGACGCTTTCGGGCAGAAAGCTTATCGCGCTCGAGGACGTGCGCGATCCGGGCAACGTAGGTACGGTAATCAGAACGGCCGACGCTTTCGGGATAGACGGCGTCGTGTTTCTCGGCTCCTGCGCCGACCCCTTCGCGCCCAAGACGGTGCGCTCGACCGCGGGCTCTCATTTCAGGGTGCCTTTCTTTTTCTGCGATATAAAAGAGCTTTCGGAATACTGCAAAAAAGAGGGCTTGCCTCTTTACGCCGCCGCGCTCGATAAAAACGCGCAAAGGCTTACGCCGGGCCTTTTAAAAGAGGGCTGCGTCATGATAGGGAACGAGGCGCACGGTCTTTCCGACGCGGCGAAGAAAGACGCGGACGGTATGCTGTTTATCCCTATAAAAAGCGCCGAATCATTAAACGCCGCGGTCGCTGCGGCAATATTCATGTGGGAAATGAGCGGTAAGAAATGATTTATCACGTTTGGCTTTCAAGGCTGAATATCTCAAGAAGAAAAGCTTTCGCGCTCGCCTGTATGCCGGGCGGCGCAAAAGCCGCGTTCGAGGCGCCACCGCGCGAGCTTGCGTCTTACGCCCGGCTTAATAAGCGCGATATAGAAGAGCTTTCGGATAAAAGCCTTAAAACAGCCGAAAAAATAATAAAA
>JAFSVO010000184.1 GCA_017444965.1 Clostridia bacterium
GCTGTCGGCGCGGCCGTTTCGGCTGCGGGCGCGGTCGTTTCGGCTGCGGGCTGCTCTTCGCCCGTCTTTTCACCCGTTTCGATAAGGTTGCCGTTTTCGTCGAGCGGCAGCGCCTTTACGCTGCCTATGACGGTACCGGAGGCGTCGGTTATGTCGGCGCCGCCCGCTTCATAGATGGCTTTCGCCATACCGTTTTCGTCGGTGGTCTCGACCTCTTTTATTTCGGCGCTGTCGCTGAGCGTCAGCTCTTTGACGGAAACGTCGGCGTAGCTTATAGTCGGATCGGTCTTATCCTTATATATCTCCGCCGTGTAGTTGACGTCGTGCTTTGCCGTAAGGTCTATTACCTTCAGCGTTATTTCAGCGTCTTTATTAAGGTCGCCCGTGCGCTGAATGGGTATGTAGACAGGCTCGCCGCTCTTTTCGTATAAAGCCCAGTCGGCTTTTTCTATAAAGAACAGGTCGCCGGCGTTTTTATACTTTTCGGGCACGTTCAGTAATATGCCCGACGTCGGGTTTACTGCTTTGACCACTTCTTCCGCCGCGTAGGCGACGGCAGTATCGCATGCCCCGAACGTCATGAGGAACGCGAGCGCGAACGATAAAACCTTTTTCACCGTTTCTTTCATTGTAGTTTCCCTTTCCGAAGAGTTTTTGTAATGATAGTTCAGGTTAAACCTTAACCGTCTTTTCTCACCTTGGGGTCTATTTTCTGCGTGGGAACGCGGGCGACGTTTGCGAAGGGATTTCCCGTGCCGCCGCCTACTTCGTCAAGAGCCTTTTCGTCAAGCTCTTCCATGGCTCCGTTCTTCTTTTCGGCGCCCTGCGCCTTTTCGTTTTTGAGAGTCTTCTTGTCTTTCATTGTGGTTTCTCCTTTTTTATAAAAATTTTTGTTTTGTCGTCGTAATTTAATTTTTTCTCGGTTTTGCTATCGGGGTCATGCTTTCCGTTTCGCATAGAAATATGCCGTAATAACTGCTTTTCGGCGTATCCGTTCTGACCCTGCCGCGCGCGGGAAGGATAAATCGCTTTGAGGTTACGCCGAGGTAGCTTCCGTCTTCGCCGTACCCGGCGAGAAAACAGGTGCAGTCTATATCGCCGTCCGTGTGATTTACCAAGGTCACGTCTGAGATGAACTCGCAGGGGGGATCCCCTTCGGGGTCTTTTTCGGCTTTCAGCCTTTCGGCGCACGCGCCGAGGTCTAAAACGCCGTGCCCGTATTCTTCGTCCCGGCCCGCGCCGCCCGCGTCGCGCGCCGTTTCCGCAAGGATAGTCGCGACCTCTTCGGGGGTCAATTCCGGATCAAGCCCCAGCATAACGGCGGCCGCCGCCGAGACGAAAGGCGTTGAAAACGAGGTGCCCGATTTATAATCGTATCCGCCGAGTTTCCCGGCGGTCTTGACGTTTGAGCCGGGGGCTGTTATAAAAACGCTTTCGTTGCGGTTTGAGCTGTAATATACGTTCCCTTCCTCGTCTACGGCGCCGACGCCGATAACGCTTTCGTAAGCTGCGGGATACCTTACGGCGGTGCTGCCGTTGTTTCCGACCGCGGCTGCCATAACGACGCCCTTTTCGGCGGCGTATGAGACGGCTTCGCGCAGCGCGTCTGAGTCGGAAGTTATGCCGAGGCTTAAATTCAGCACTTTACAGCCGTAGTCGTCTATACCGCTGTAGATGGCGTCGCATACCGCGCTTTTGTAAAGATACTTGCCGTCGGTCACCTTAAGGGGCACTATTTTCGCGCCCGGCGCGGCGCCTATGTAACCCGCGTCGCTCAGTCCCGCGATAAGCGCGGCGACGCACGTGCCGTGACCGTAACTGTCCGAGGTGTCGCCTTCTGTCCCGCCCTCTATATAGCAGGCGCCGGGAAGGATACTGTCCGTAAGGAACTGCACTTTGTTTACGCCCGAGTCTATGACCCCGACTTTAACGCCCTCGCCCAAAGCGCCTGCGCGAAAGGCGGGCTCGGCGTTTATAAGCGCAAGGTCCCATTTGTCGCTCGCGTAATAAAGAGACGGGGCGCTCAAAGGCGGCTCTTCTTCGCCGCTTTTAAGCGTTCTTACCGCGTTCGGAGGGTAGGTTTCGTCGGGTAAGGCGATCTCTTCGTCCGGCTCGTACCATTCCAAAAGGTCTTTGTCTTTAAGGGAAAGCATCTCCTTTTCGCTTACGACGTCGAAGTGCCTGCCGCGGGCAAGGTAAGACGCGCTCTCTTTATATTTAATAATATATCTGCTCTCACCGCCGCCCGCCGCCGACGAAAAGACGGCGCCGAAAGCGAACAGGGCGAAAATAAAAGTAATGATCGCGCGAAAAGGTATTTTTTCCGACCTTCTCTTTGTCAAATGCATCCCTTCCGTCATTTTTCAAGCCGGGCGCGAAGCGCGCCCAGCGCGCGCTTGTGCTTTACCTTGACCATGCCGTAGCTTATGCCCGTAATATTTGATATTTCCGTAAGCGACAGTCCTTTATAATAATGAAGGATTATAACGTCGCGCTCTTCGGTACCGAGTGTTTTAAGAGCTTCCGCCAACGCTTCAAGCGTCTCGCGGCGGATGACCTCTGCCTCCGTGTCGTCGGGCGCGGTCATATCGTCGCAAAGGGGCTCGCCCGGGCGTTTTGCTCTTAAGTAGTCTATCAAAGTGAACCGTGTTATCTGATATATCCACGTCGAAAGCGAAGCTTTCTCGGGGTCGTAGCGGGGAAGCGCGCGGAAGACCCGGGTAAAAACGTCTTCGCAAAGGTCCTCGGCGTCGTCCGCGCTGTCCGCCCTGCCTTTAAGGTAGGAAAGCACCTTTTCCCGGTATTCGGCGTAGATCCTGTCTTCCGAAAGAGCCGTCAAGGCTTATCCTTCCTCTTTTTCGGGTCCGGCGGGGGCGGGGCGGCGGGGTCGCCCGCCGCCGAAAGGCGGCTTAAAGCCTCGTCGGAAAGCTCTTCTCCGAAATACCGCGACTCGGTCTCACGGATAAGGCTTTCAAGCGCCGGACAGACTTCAAACCGCTGAAGGTCGAAAAGACCCTTCAGCAGTTTTTCCGTATCCATAGGCGCCACCTCGCTTTTTTCTTCTGTTTATTTATTCGGTGCACTTTGATTTTCGGCAATGGTTTTTTGAAAGTTTTTTACGCGTCTACTCTTTGGCGCGCCACAAGCTCGGCGAAAATGCCGCCCTTGGCGATAAGCTCGTCGTAAGAGCCCGCCTCGGCTATCTTTCCGCCGTCAAGCACGAGTATGCGGTCGCAGTGCCTTACCGTGGAAAGGCGGTGCGCTATGACTATGCGCGTGCATTTAAGCGACGCTAAAGCGTCCGACACCTGCTTCTGCGTTTTATTGTCCAAAGCGCTCGTCGCCTCGTCGAAAAGCAGTATTTTCGGCTTCGGCGCGATCGCCCTCGCGATCATAAGCCGCTGGCGCTGACCGCCCGAGATGCCGCCCTGCCCCTCGCTTATAAAGGTGTGCATGCCCATGGGCTTTAAGCGTATGTCGTCGGCAACGCCCGCCATTTCGGCGGCTTCCCACGCGTCGTCTAAAGTCAGCGAGGGCGCGGATACGGTGATATTTGAGAAGATATCGCCCGCGAAAAGAGACCCGTCCTGCGTGACGACGCCCATCTTGCGCCGCAGAGAGCGCAGGTCGAGCGACCGTATATCTCTTTTATCATAATAGACGGTGCCCTTTTCGGGCCTTTCAAAGCCTAAAAGCATACGCATAAGCGTAGATTTGCCGCAGCCCGTTCTGCCGACTATGGCGACGTATTCGCCCGCCTTTATCCGAAGGTCTAAACCGTTAAGTATGTAAGGCGCCGTGTCAGAGTAGCGGAAGCAGATATTTGAAAGCTCTATCGCGCCCGAAAGGCGCGTTACTATCTGTTTGCCCTGAGCCGACTCGGGCTCTGTCTGCAAAATAGGCTCAGCCATCTCTAAAATGGGCTTTATCTGCGAGGTCTGGTCGGCGACGTCCGAAAACGCCGTGACCGCGCCCGTCACCATGCCGTAAGCCGCGGTAAAGGCGAGAAACGCCGACGGTGAGACGCCGAGCGACGCCGCGCGGAAATAGAGCCACACCGTGCCGAAAAGCGAAGCGGCAAGCAGGACGGCTGATTTTATCTTTAAAAACAGCGGTGGGTTATACTGCATCTCGGCGCCCGCGGAATAGACCTTAGCCCACTTGGCGAAGGCGCGCTTTTCGGCGCCCGAAAGCTTTATCTTCTGAATGCCCGAAATCACGGCGTAGCTTACGCCCGACTCTTCCGCCGCGACTTCCATATACTCGCGGTCGCTTTTCATCTGAAGGTAGTTTAAAAGAAGCGTTAAAATCACGAGCGCGGCGCTTATGACGAGCGCGGGAAGCCCCAAAGCGGGCGCGTAGGTAAATATCTGACTTACGTATAAAAACGATGCGGCGACGGTCACGCCGGAAGAGAAAAGACCGCCCAAAAGCATTGAGGCAAGGCTGTTTAAAGCCCAGCTGCGGCTCGCGAGATCGCCCGCGGAATAGTCTTTAAAAAAGGTTGTCGGAAGGCTCATAAGCCGCGACATCATAGCCGCCTCCATAGGCACGCCGACTTTTAATTGTATGCGCGCCATAGCAAGCCCGCGCGAAGCAGATAAAAGCTGCGACGACACGAGAACGCAGAACATAAACACAGCCGTGCTCCATAAAATAACGGCGTTTCCGCTTTCAAGCACGAAGCCCGAGAGCATTTTGGTAATAAGCGGCATAAGCATACCGCTTGCCGTCACAAGCAGGGTAAGCCCTAAAAGCATAAACAGGTCGCTCGCGTTAAGGCAGCCCGTCATATACCTTAAAAGCCCCTTTACGCCTATCTTCCCCGCGGGGAGAGAGCCGTAAAAGCAAATAGCGTCGGGCAAAAGCTCTTTCGCCGTGCGTTTATTCGCCTTTACCGCTTTCCCGTCCTTGCCGCGCCAGGTGTAGCCGCCGAACTTTCCCGGCAGAAGCACCACGGGAAGCCCGTCTTCCGCCCTGTAGGCTATCATGGGCGAAAAGGCGCGGCGGTACCAGTCCTCAGTAAGCGAGACGGTGCGGTACATGATGCCGTGGGGCTGAAGCGCGTAGTCGAGCTGATCCTCGGGCGTTTTTAAAGAGTCGGGTATGTCGGCGCTTTTGCAGTGAAAGTATTTAAGTATTTCGTCTATCGCGGCTTTGGTTATTATGCGCTTGTCGTTTAACGCCCTCGCGCCGTGCCTGCCCATGACGGACGCCGCCATTGAAAACAGCGAATCCTCAAATATCTCCTGATCGCTGTCTATTCGAAGCCGTATTTGTTCATCGTACCATTTCATACGCTTCCCTCTCTCACTCAGTCGCTGGAAACAAGCTCGGTATAATAGCCGCCCTTGGCGTAAAGCTCGTCGTGGGTGCCGCGCTCTACCACCTTGCCGTGATCGAGCACGATTATCTCGTCGCAGTCGCGGATGGTGGAAAGGCGGTGGGCGATTATTATGCAGGTCGCGCCGCGGCGGTTGACGGCGCGCGTGACTTCATACTCCGTCCTCGCGTCTAACGCGCTCGTCGCTTCGTCCATAATGATAATATGCGGGTCCTGCGCTAAAACGCGGGCTATCTCAAGCCGCTGGCGCTGACCGCCCGAAAGGTTGCGGCCGCCGTCCGACAGCTTTTCCTGGTAGCCGCCCGGGCGCGCCATGATATCGTCGTGTATCTGCGCGTCGCGCGCCGCCATTATCATTTCGTAGTCTTCAATAGAGGTGTCCCACATCTTTATATTGTTAGCTATCGTATCCTCGAAAAGTATGACGTCCTGGTCGACGACGGCGACGCTGCAGGTGAAGACGGCGCGGTTTATCTCTGACATGGGCTTGCCGTCAAAAAGTATCTCGCCGCTCCAGGGCTGATAAAGCCCCGAAACGAGCTTTGATATAGTAGATTTGCCGCAGCCGGACGCGCCGACGAGCGCCACCCTTCCGCCCGGCTTTATTTTAAGCGAGAAGTTTTCAATAAGCGGGTCTGCAAGGCGCGAGTAGCCGAAGGTCACGTCCTTAAGCTCTACCTCGCCTACAAGCTTGTCGTAGCTTGTGTCCTCATACGCGGGCGCGCCCTTGAAAATCACGTCCTCGGGGTATTCCATAACGTCTTCGACGCGCTCCATCTGCGTGCGCATCTCCTGTATGGTCTGCCC
>JAFSVO010000185.1 GCA_017444965.1 Clostridia bacterium
CTTGAAAAAAGCGACCGCGCCTCGCGTGCGATCTCGGTCAAAAACAAGCATACCTACAAGGCGGTGCCCGTACTCGGCACGGTTCGCGCCGGCGCGCCGATACTCGCGCAGCAGGAGATATCGGGCTACGTCCCCTATGAGAACGCCGACGGGAGCGAGGTGTTCGCCTTGACCGTGCGCGGCGACTCGATGATAAACGCGGGGATACTTGAGGGCGACACGGTCATAGTAAGGGTACAGCCCGCGGCGCAGAGCGGCGAAATTGTCGTCGCGCTCATAGGCGAAGAGGCGACGGTCAAGCGCCTGTCCTTAAAGGACGGCGTGTGGCTTCTGCCCGAAAACCCCGAATATAAGCCCATAGACGGCAGGGAATGCAGGATACTCGGCAAGGTCGTCGGGCTTTACCGCGATAACGTAAGATAATGTTTTTAACGGACGACGTAAGATACCTTCCCGGCGTCGGCGAAAAGACGGCGCAGCGGCTTTACAAGCTCGGGATACGCAGATTAAAGGACTTTCTCACCTTTTTCCCGCGCGACTACGAGGACCGAAGCAGATTCGTGACTGTCTTCGAGTCGGCGCTCGCGGAGGGAAAGGTCTGCGTGCGCGGCGTTTTAAAGTCGGCGCCCGTTTCGGCGCGCATTTCGGGCGGCAAGACGATGGTCAAGGCTACTGTATGCGACGACACGGGCAGCTTGGACCTCGTGTTTTTCAATCAGCCCTACGTCAAGGACACGCTTAAAACGGGCAAGACCTACGCCTTTTTCGGCAAGGTCGAGGTCGGCGCCTACGGCAGAAAAAGCATGGTGAACCCTCTGTTCGAGGAGGAGGGGAAAGGGGTCAAATTAGGCTCCATAACTCCCGTTTACCGCGGCACGCAGGGTCTTTCGCAGAACGTTCTGCGCGCGGGCGCGGAGGCGGCGCTTTTTGAGTCGCGCGGGAAATATGAAGAGCCGCTGCCCGGGGAAGCTTTAAGAAAATACCGGCTCTGCCCGCCCGAAGACGCTTTCCGGTTTATCCACAAGCCGGAAAACTGGGAAGAGATAAAGCAGGCGAGGCGGCGCTTAATTTACGAAGAACTATTTATGTTCTGTCTTACGACCGGCGTTCTCGGCAGGCGGGAAAAGGACTCGGGCGTGAAGCTTACGCCATGCGATTTTGAAGAGTTCTTCGGCACGCTGCCCTATAAGCCGACGGGGGCGCAAAGGCGCGCCGTGCTTGAAGCGTCGCGCGATATGTGCTCGGGCGAGCGCATGAACAGACTGCTTCAGGGCGACGTCGGCTCGGGCAAAACTTTAGTCGCCGCGGCGCTTGCGTTTTTAGCCGTAAAAAATCACGGTCAGGCGGTCATAATGGCGCCGACCGAGATACTCGCGAATCAGCATTATATAAATCTTACGAAAATGTTCGAGCCGCTCGGGATAAACTGCGAAAAGTTAGTTTCCGACATGACGGCGGCGCAGAAAAGGCAGGCGCTTTCAAGGATAAAGAGCGGCGAGGCGGCGGTCATATGCGGCACCCACGCCCTTATCCAGCAGAGCGTCGAATACAAAAACCCATATCTTTTCGTCGTCGACGAACAGCACAGATTCGGCGTGCGCCAGCGCGCGGCGCTTTCCGAAAAGGCGGGCAACGCACATTTTATGGTCATGTCGGCGACCCCCATACCGCGCACGCTGACGCTTATTCTTTACGGCGACCTGTCGCTTTCGGTGCTTGACGAGCGCCCGCCCGGAAGAAAGCCGGTGCAGACCTTTGTCGTGCCCGAGGAAAAAAGGCGCGGCATGTATAACATGATACGCGACACCGTAAAAGGCGGCGGGCAGGTATACGTCGTCTGCCCGCTTATAGAAGAGGGCGAAGACGCGGAAAGTGACGAGAAAAAGGCGGCCGTTACCCTGCGCGACAAAATGCAGAAGGCGCTGCCCGGGCTTAGGATAGGGCTTATGCACAGTAAACTTAAGCCCGCCGAAAAGGACGCGACGATGGGCGCTTTTTCCAAAGGCGACCTTGACGTGCTCGTTTCCACGACGGTCGTCGAGGTCGGCACAGACGTGCCGAACGCCTCTATCATGGTCATAGAGAACGCCGAGCTTTTCGGGCTATCCCAGCTTCATCAGCTGAGGGGCAGAGTCGGCAGAGGAGCGGAAAAATCATACTGCATTATGATTTCCGACAACAATTCCGATATAACAAAGAAAAGGCTTTCTATAATGACTAAGACAAACGACGGCTTTAAAA
>JAFSVO010000186.1 GCA_017444965.1 Clostridia bacterium
CGGTCGTCTGGATATGCCAGGTCGAGGTGTTGGCGTCGGGCTTGATCGCGAGGTCGATAAGCGCCGAGATGGGCTGAAGGTCCGCATAGGCGCCGCCCGTCGGGGTCGCCGTAAGATAAACGTAATATTTGGTGCCCGTCAGCATGGTGCGGGGCAGCGAAAGCTTGTAGGTATCGGTATGCGAGGCGCCGTAGGTAAGCGAGCCGGAGTAACTCGCGAGCATGGCGGAGTCGCCTATGAGCACCGCGGGGAGCGAGCTTACCGCGGGGGTTATCACAAGGTTATAAGAGCCGTCTCTCGAAATGGTGACTATCGACGCCGTAAGAGTGTAATTTATGGTGCGGCCGTAGGTACGGCTCGGATTCTGCTGTGCGAAATTGCAGACCGTGACGTAAGAGTCAAAATATGTGTTGCTTATATCTTCGGCGACTATCTTGTCGACGTATACGGTCTGGAAAGCGGGCTCGGAGCCCTCGCGCAGATAGTTTGAAGAGAAGAGCATGCCGTTCGAGGCGTAAGCCGCGATAACGCGCTTCGCGCGGCTCGATTTGATAAACTCCGCCGTGACGGTGAAGGCGACGGCAAGCAGCGCCGCGACTATAGAGAATATTATAAGCGTGCGTATCGTCTTCATACGTTTGTCCTGCATACCGTCACTTCCTTTCTTAAAGATCTTGCGGAGATTAATATTTGTTACGCGCCCGCCTTTGCCGACAGATAAAGTATATCGGTCTCGCGGTCGTTCATTTTTCCGTTGGTCCATTTTACGCGAAGGATGAAATAGTTGTGGAAGTTTATCCCTTCGCGGTTGCGGGCGGCTATCGCGTTCGTCGACTGGCAGTAAATAGGCTCGGCGTACGTGTTCACGTTGGAGTAAGAGCCGTAAGTGTCTGTGTGCATCGAGGAATCCGCCAGAAGGTCGCCCGACTGGGTGTTAAGATAGGTCATCGGGATCGCGCCGCCGTCGGGGTCGTAGTAATAGGCGGAGCCGGTGGGTGAGTAGTAGACGACGCTGTTCGCGCCCTGCGCGCCCTCGGTCGCCTCGTATATCTCAAACTGAAGCTGGTTGTTTGTAGTGTACGCGAGCTGAAGCTTGAACAGCGCGACCTCTTCGCCCTGGACGGTGAAAATAAAGTCCTGATAATTGTAACGCGACCCGTCGGGGCGTTCGCGCTCCATGTCTATTTCGGAAAGGTCGAGGTACTGAATGTCTTCCTTGTGCGCGGCGTTTATGTATATCGCGACAGGCGAGTCTATCTCGGCGACCGCGGCGACTCTGCGGCGGGCGTTGAGCCAGGCGTATACCGAACCGCCGAGCGCAAGTACGCAAATAAGCGCCAGAACTCCGGCGCGGCGGTAGAATTTCTTCATTTTTTCGGTACGGTCTGTCATAGCTGTCTCTCTTTTCTAAGGTTACGGAATGACTGTCGCGGCGATCGAGGGGATGGAACCCGAGGCGTCCTGCGCGACCTCGACGCCGACCTCCATCACGACGTAGGATATCGCTTCGCCTATGACCTGGTCGGCTCTGTTGTAGCCTATTTCGCCGACGCCGTTGTGAAGGAAAGTATGAGTGCTCTCCCACGAGGAGTCGACGTATACTTCGTGATCGTCGTAAACGCGGGGCCAGGTCCAGTACAGGGTCACGAGGTATTCCTCGGTGGTGTCGGTGGCGCCCGTTATATAGAACCCGTCGTCGATGTCGACACGGTTCGAGGCGGAGTAGGTGCTTGAGGTGAAGAAAAGCAGATGCCCTTTCAAAAGCTCGAGCGCGAGCGCGTCGTCAGCGTCGTTCGCGGGGTCCATAAACTCGTAGGTGATGGTCGAATGCTCAACGTCGACGACCTTCTTTATGCCCGAATACTCACCCGTGGCGATAAAGGTAAGCCCGCCCGCCTTGGGCAGTACGCGGAAAACGAGCGTCCCCTCCGAGCCGGGCCTTATCGGGTTGCCGTCGCTTGTGAGAAGGGCGCAGATAACGTCGCCCTGTCCGTTCGACGTCTCTAAGGCGGTGCTACTGTAGCTGCGGGTAAGAAGAGAGTCGAGCACGGAAAGAGGAGTCGCGCCTACGGGGGTGGTGCGCGCGCCGGCGGTCGTCTGTACGCCTAAGTCGAAATAAGTGTCGTTGAGGTTGACGGTGAGCGCGCCCGAAACAACGCTGTTGTTGAAGGCGAACCACGCGAGCGAGAAGGCGGCGATAAGCACCACGGCGACAGAGATCACAAGAAGTATTGAGGACGTGCGAAAATCGACTATAAGAGCCTGTGTCTCTTTGCTGTACTGCTTGTTTTCCTTTTTGCTTTTGAGCGACATTTTTCGCACCTCCTTCCGCGCGTTTTCCGTCGCGATATTTCTCTGTTTTTATTATATGATATATATCTTAATATGTCAACTAAATCTAAATATATTTGCGGCGGCGTTTCACGGCGTCTTAAGCGCCTCGGAAATACCCCCGAAAACAGAAAACCGCCGTCCCGGCGTATATCGCGCGCCGAACGGCAGCTGGCTGACCGCTTGACGCGGCCCCTGTAGCTTTGCGTCCTTGCCTTGCGGCAAGTTTGCCAAACTGTTTAAATATCCCGGGGAAAAGAAAAACGCCGTCCGTATCTTACGAGATACAAACGGCAGCTGGCTGACCGCCTTCCGCGGCCCCTGTAGCTTTGCGTCCCTACCTTGCGATAGGTTTGCTATTTTATGGCTATATATTAGCACGCCCGAAAGCGTTTGTCAAGCGCTTTCAAACAATTTTTTTAAATTATTTTTTTATATATATTGTGAATATAATAAAGACCATATATATGAAACCCCGGGGGAAAAGGATACCGCCCCGCAAAAAACAAAAATAATCGGGATAATAAAGTACTGTTTATAGGACTTATTTAAAAGGCGTAAAATCAATAAATCAAAAGACTTTTAATTTTAAGCGCAAAAATAAGAGAAAACTATAGAATTCAATTGTACTGTTTATCGGATAATATATTTTGCGTTAAAAAAGCACAAAAAAGGCGCGGCAAAACCGCGCCTTCCTATCAAATTTTAATGCGCGCTCCGTAGCGCAGCGGAGGACGGGGCTTCTGCCCCGCGCGGCGAGTGCCGCGTAACGGCGAAGGGCGAATTCATTTCGCCCGTGAGCCAATAATTTTGATAGGGGACCCCAAAAAGTGAAACCTTTTTGGGGAGAGCGCACCTTAATGCAAATCTTTGATTTGCAATTCATGAAACCTGAAAGGTTTCAATTCATGCGCGCAAAGCGCAATTCATGAAAAGTCAAAGACTTTTCAATTCATGCATGATTTGTATATATTATATCATAAAAAAGAGTTTTGTTAATACAAAAAGACCCGCTCACTTTCGTGAGCGGGTCGCGGAAAGTTAAGTTTGAATTATCACATATCCTGCGGGCCGACGTACTGAGATTTGTCGAAGCCGAGGATGCAGGTGAAGATGCCGGAAAGGAATATAAGACCTATGCCGAAGCCGGTGCTCTTGCCGTAAGCATGAGCGAGCTTTATGTCGGTCTTGATAGCCCAGTAGATGTTGTAGAAGGGGATGAGCAGGCGGAACATCGCCTTGCCGCGGCCACAGACGATCTTATAAAGGACCCAGACGTTGTAGAAGGGGATCAGCACCGCCCAGCCGGGCTGGCCTGCCTTGTTATAGATCTTCCATTCGGCGATCAGGATCACGATGGCGATGACGATGCAGATGACTGCTGTCACGGGAGACATTTGCGTTGAGGACGCGTAAGAATCGTACATTGTTTTTCTCCTTTCTTTTTTTGGAAAGATAACTCTTCCGATAATATGATTATATACCGAAAACGGGCGCTTTGTCAATTCTTTCGGGAGCTCAAATCAAAAAACGCCCCGGTTTTCACCGGAGGCGTCTTTAGTTATTATCCGTTATCTGCTCGTGACCTTCATAGTCGCGGTGCGCTCTTCGTAGTCGACGTCAAAGTTAAGCGCTTCGCCGAGCTCGCGCAGCTTGAAAAAGTTGTTCCCGCCTATGTTGAAAGCGGAAAGGGCGACCTTTTTGCCGTTTATCACAAGGCTTTGCGGACTTTTTACCGCGGTGCGCGACATATCGCCGCCGTAAAGCAGCTCGTCCCCCGTAAAAGAGTAGCGGGAGCCGGTCTTTACGGTTATCGTCTTGGTGGGCGCGTCGTAATCTACCGAAAACTGCGAGCCGGTGCCGTCTAAAAGCGCCGCCATATCGCGCAGTTTAAAGAAGTTGTTGCCGTTTATGTTGTATATTTCGGCGTATCTCGACTCGCCGTTTATAGTAAGGTTCTGAGACGTGGGTACTATAATAGGAGTGTCATCGGGCGAGGGCGCGGGCTCTTCCTCTTCGCCCATGACTATGAAGCAGCCGTTCGTGCCGTCGTATTTCTCATAATAGGCGAAGGCGTACCACGAAAAGAACATGGTCACGTTTTCTTCAAGACCCTCTGTCTCGCTTTTGTTTTTAAACCATTCGTCGACGTCGCCCGAAAGGGTGAAAAGCTTTTCCACCTCGTGATAAAGGCCGTCGGCGCCCTTCGCGTAGCCCTGCACGGAGGTAAGCGGCTCTTTGGCGCGCGTGGTGCTGCCCGGCTTTACGACAACTACCGGAACGTCGGCAAAAACGGTTTTTTCGGCGGGCCCGTCGCCGGTCGGGTCTGTCCGCGAGATCGCGCCGGTGGGCGTCCGCTGCCTGTCAAGCGCGACGACGGTGACCGAGCGAGAGTCTAAATACGCCTCTTCAAACGTGAAGATGTCTCTCGTTTTGTCGGTCGTTAACGTAACGCTGTCTAAATTGCGTATTTTTACCTCTCCGTATATGCCCGCTTCGGCGGGAACACAGAGCGAAAGCGCGAGCGTGAGCGCGAGAAACAGATATACGGCTTTTTTCATGCTTATCCCTCCTTTGGCGGGAACTTAAGTTAATAACTATTATACTTAAAAGTCCGCGGCGCGGTCAAGAACTTTTCGGGTTTTCTCAGATCGCGGGCGGAAAAGGCGCTGTTAATACCGGCGTTTACTGTAAAGCTTTTAAGCTTTACCACACTCGCGTTTATTGGTATTCCGCGCTGTCGGCTATGGGAATTTCCGCGCCGTCCAAAATGAAATATCTGTTTGTAACGCCGGCCGCCGCGAGGGTGCCCGCGAGTATTCTTATAAGTTTGGTTACTTTCATATCCGTCTCCCGATAGCCGTTAACGGTATTTTTCCTAATTTTCAGTTTATCAGCAAAATAGCAAAAAATCAAGTTTTAGAGGGAAGGGGAGCC
>JAFSVO010000187.1 GCA_017444965.1 Clostridia bacterium
AATTTTTAACGCAAAAAGCGAGATTAGGAAACCCCTTTGGGCTCCTAATCTCCTCTTTTTTTGAACGCTATTTTGCAACGCGCCCTTTTTTACGAAAAACTATAAAACCGAATTCTTTGAGGAGGCACCGGGCGTTTACAGGGTAAACGTCTTACGGTTGGAAGACCTTGCCATACGCGCGACTATCGCGGCGGATTCGGCGCGGGTAATAAAAGTCTGCGGAGAGAATGTGCCGTTTGCGTCGCCGCCCGTGAGTATTCCTGCGCGGTAGAGCAAATATACGCTCGAAGCGTAGTCCTTCGACATATCGACGTCCGGGATAACTCCGTCGGCGAGCTTATTTATCCCGTACAGCGCCTCTTTCGGCAGGGCCTTTGCGAATATCTCGGCGAACTGGGCACGCGTCGCCTTCTGCGTTACGTCGGCGTTATAGTATGCGTTTGAGATAACGCCTTTTTCATAAGCGTAATCCAAATACGTCCGGTACCATACGCCGCCCGCGCTCTGATCGAACTTTTCCGTACCGGTGGTATAAATACTGTGGATACGCGCCGCCATAGTTATCGCTTCGGCGAGCGTCACGTCGCCGTAGGGGTTGAAGGTCGTATTGCTGTTGCCCTTCATCAGCCCGATCGAGAACGCTTCGGCTACACTGTCGGTAAACCATTGACTTGCAGGAACGTCGGTAAACTGTCCCTGCCTGTAAGTCGCCTTGTTTTCAAAGTTTACGGGCGTCCCGGTTTCGGTCTCCGTCGCCGAAACGGTGAAGGTGCACGACGCCTCTGTTGTCGCGCCGGTTTCGCCGTAAGCTACTATCTTCAACTTAAAACTGCCTGTGTTTTCCGGTGTAAATCCGGTCGTGCCGGTATATCCCATCGTAAACGATTTTTCAAGAGTTTCTTTCCCGTTCTCTACGCGGTACAAGTAAATAAAATAATACTTTACGCCTGTATACTCGGGAACGATCAGGACCTCCTCGCCGAGAGCAAAACTCGTTTTCGCGCCGGAGCTGTCCGCCGTCTTGAGCGAAGTAATAACGGGCGCGGAAGCATCGGCGATTTTGACCCAATTAGCGTATACGGTCTTAGTCTCGTTCTTTCCCCAGTACTTTTCACTGTTTGAATACTTTGAACCGCCGCCGTTCTTCTCCGAATACCATCCGTCAAACGTATATCCGGAGCGCGTCGGTGTGGGAAGAGTCCAATAACTGCCGTAATTGATGCCGAATGACGTCGGGCTCACGTCGCCGCCGCAGGGATCTAACAATATAGTGCTTTCATAAGCGGAGGAAGACGCGGCGGGCGTCTGCGTCGTCTGTGACGAACTGCCTGTTACCGAAATAGGTACGAGCTTAAACTTCTGCGCGTCAGAACCGTTAAAACTGTAAGACCAGATATTTGTGCCGTTCGACGTGTTGCCGTTATAAACCTCCATATAGACGCCGAGCGCCGAGCGGATATAAACGTAACCGCCCCCCGCGTCTTCAAACTTCCACTTCTGCGCGTCGCACCCGTTGTCGTTATACTGTTGGATATTGACTTTTTCGGCAGTCGTCGCGTTGTCGTTCACGTCGACGGCTTTTCCCGAGTTTACGTTGATGATTTTGTAATAGCTGCCGTTCGGAACTATCTTGAATTTCTGGCAGTCAAGATCCCTTGCGCTCAAGTCCCATATCTGAACGTTGGCGCCGTTATTCTTGCCCGAGTTTTCTACCTCTACCACCTTGCCGCAGTAAGCGTAGATGTAATAGGTGCCCTCGGCTGCGGAAACAGAAGCATTTCCCGAAGAACCCTTCAGCGAAACCAACGTCAGATAATCCTTATATATCCAATACCCGTCATCCGTCTTATACCAAAGGTTACCATAGGCGTTGCGGCACGAGCCTACGATGTTGCACTGCGTGTTTATCAGTACGGTTTTACTGGTTTGCGCATCCTCATAAGGAGCGGAGTTAAGCGTAAGCAACAAACTTTTTATCTTATATTTGCCCGCAGCAGACGTGTCTACGCTGATCGGATACTCATAGCCGCACTCCTTACAAACTGCGGCATACGATCCGTCGGATTTTTTAACCGTTTCATAGGAAGAGGAAGACGAATGATCGTTTTTGCATGTTGAAATCTGATCTAACCTGACAGCATATTCAACTTGTGAATCATCGATCGTACGTTTGTGGACCATTGTTCCGGCTTTCTGCGCTTCAATGATCGTGCTATCGCCGATATATATTGCGACATGGGGATAGTTAAACTGAACTATGTCTCCGGGTTTAAAGTTTGACATACCATAGATTTTGGTTCCCGCGCTAGCCAATGCTGACTTACTTCTGCCTGCTTGATTGAGGGTAATGTCTACACCCGACATTTGATTATAGACATACCATACAAACCCCGTACAATCGAAACCTCCTTCTTCAGGGGATTCTCCACCCCAAACATAAGGATATTTGTCTATTAAACTGGAAGCGTTAGCAATAATCGTTTCAACCGAGACTTTATTCGCCGCGTTAACAGTCAATGATAACGCCGGCATAACAGACAATACCATACACAAAGTCAATAACAAAGCAAACAAACGTTTTTTCATAGCGATTTCTCCTTTTCAGCAAAACTTGTGCCACCAAATAGTAGCAAAATCAACATTATTATGCCACCAAATGATAGCATATGTCAAGAGGGGGCGTGATATTGTGTTCTTCCGCAGGTTAGAAGACTTAAGAGTTGACCGCGACCTTACCCAACAGCAAGTAGCCGACTTTCTAGGCTGTAAGCGCGAGGTATACCGCCGCTACGAAAAAGGCACGCGCACGATCCCCGTAGATTATCTTATAAAACTCGCCGACCTTTATAACGTAACGATAGATTATATAGTCGAAAGAACGAAATGAAAAAAGAGCCGAAAGGCTCTTTTTCAGTATGAATTGAAAAGCCTAAGGCTTTTCGTGAATTGCGCCGAAGGCGCGTGAATCGAAGGGCTCCGCCCTTCATTAATTGCAAGCGTTCGCTTGCATTAAGGTACGCGCAAAGCGCGCCTATTGATAAATGCGCCTTCCGAAGCGGAGCGAAGGACGGGACTTCTGTCCCGCGCCGCGAGTGCGGCGAGGCGAGCAGAATGCGAGCCGCACGCAAAGGGCGAATTTATTTCGCCCGAAAGCGTATAAATTTGATAGGGGACCCCAAAAAGTGAATACTTTTTGGGGAGAGCATACCTTAATGAACGCGCGGCGTTCAATTCATGCACGCGTGCGTGCAATTTATGACCGCAGGTCAATTCATGAAACGCGCGGCGTTTCAATTCACATAAGCGTAAGCTTACTCTAAACTCTCCGCTATCTTATATATAAGCTTCTCCGTCTTTTCCCACCCTAAGCACGGGTCGGTTATCGACTGCCCGAACTCATGGTTTTCCGGCGTGCCGGCGCCGTCGCAAAGATAGCTTTCTATCATAAGCCCCTTGACGAGCTTTTTTATTTCGGGGTTATGGTTGCGGCTGTAGACGACGTCCTTTGCTATCCTTATCTGCTCCATATACTTTTTGCCCGAGTTCGCGTGGTTCGCGTCTATTATCGTGGCGGGATTTTTAAGCCCCGCCTCGTTATACTTTTCCGCGAGCTCTATAAGATTTTCATAGTGGTAATTCGAGATGTTTTTGCCGTAAAAATCGGCGTAGCCGCGCATTATGGTATGCGCGAGCGGGTTTCCGAAGCTTTCGACCTCCCACCCGCGGTAGATGAACATATGCCCGCTCTGCGCCGCCTTGACCGAGTTCATCATGACGTTAAGGTCGCCGCCCGTCGGATTCTTCATACCTACCGGGATCGAAAGCCCGCTCGCCGTAAGCCGGTGCTGCTGATCCTCTACCGAGCGCGCGCCTATCGCGACGTAGCTTAAAAGGTCGGAAAGATACCTGTGATTTTCGGGGTAAAGCATTTCGTCGGCGCAGGAAAAGCCGTAATCGCGAAGCGCCGTCATGTGCAGGTCGCGTATGGCGACGATGCCGTGAAGAAGGTCGGGCTTCTGCGACGGGTCGGGCTGATGCAGCATGCCCTTGTACCCCGAGCCGTTCGTGCGCGGCTTGTTCGTGTATATGCGGGGTATCATGATTATCTTATCCTTTACCTCGTCGGCGACGCGTTTTAAGCGCGAGATGTATTCGAGCACCGGCTCGCGGCTGTCCGCCGAGCATGGTCCGATTATAAGCAGGAACTTATCCGAGCGCGACTCGAAAACGGCGCGTATCGCCTCGTCGCGCGCGGCCTTCTGCATCGCCATCTCCTCGGTTAAGGGGTACTGCTCCTTTATCCTTTTCGGGATGGGCAGCTTGCGTTTGAAATCCATATTCATAAGGCGTCAGTCTCCTTTTTTGTCAAAGCGGGCGCGGCGCTCGGTGGATATGCGCATCATCTCGCGCATGCGCGGCACGTCGCCCCGTTTTACCGTGTCGTAAAGCTCGGAAAAAGCGTTTTTGAAAGAGTCCATTTCACGCAGCAGCGCCTCTCTGTTGTCCATAAAAAGTTCGCTCCACATAAGGTCGTTAATGCGCGCGATGCGGGTAAGGTCGCGGAACGAGTCGCCCGTGTACCGCACGAGGGAGGGTTCGTCGCTCGCGCACATCAAAGCCACGGCTATGCAGTGGGTAAGCTGGGATAAAAACGCTATCATCTCGTCGTGCTTTGAGGGTGAAAGGCGGGACACGTCGCGGAAGCCCAAAACGCGTCCTAAGTCCTCGCAGAGCTCTATCCCCTCGGGCGTGTTCTTTTCGGTCGGCACGACTATATAGTTCGCGCCGTGGAAAATAGAGTCGTCGGCGTTCTCTACGCCGTACACCTCTTTGCCCGCCATCGGGTGCGCCGCGATAAACTCGACCCCTTCGGGCAAAAGCTCCTGTATTTTATACACGACCGCGCCCTTTACGCCCGTGACGTCGGTAAGGAACGCGCCCTTTTTAAAGAGCGCGCCGTATTTTTCGACCCACTCGATAAAAACGTGCGGGTAAAGGGCGAAAACGGCTATATCCGCCTCGCGTATAAGCTTTTCGTCCGGCTCGGCGGCGCCCTCGTCGATAAGCCCGCGTGACAGCGCGTAGTCTACCGTCTCCCGCCGCCGCGCTATCGCGGAAACGTGAAAGCCCTGCTTTTTAAGCGCTTTCGCGTAGCTGCCGCCGAGCAGCCCCAGCCCCACTATAAGTATCTTTTTGTCGTTCCTTATAAGCTTCATATAAGTTCCACCTTTACGCCTACGCTTTTTATTTTTTCAAAAAAGTCGGGAAAGCTCTTACTTACCGCCTCGGCGCCCTCTATCTCGCCGCCCGTTTCGGCGCATATGACCGAAAGCGCCATAACTATACGGTGATCGTTGTGCCCGGAAAGGGGCGTCGCGGGGCGGCGCAGTCCGCCGCATTTTATATACGCATCGTTATCCTTCACGGTCACGTCCGCGCCGAGCTTTGAAAGCTCTTCCCGCATGGCTTCCGCGCGGTCGCTCTCTTTTATCTTAAGCCGCCTCGTCCCCGTAAAATATCCCTCGCCGCGCGCCGCCGCGACGGCGAAAAGCACGGGGCCTAAATCGGGACAGCCGCTGATATCTATCGGAAAATCTTTGTTTTTGATTTTATCGAAAAGTTCTTTATACACCCTGTCGCCCTGAAGTGTCGCGGGTGATATGCCGCGCACGCAAACGCTCCCGCCCGTTTCATTGAACGCCTCCAGAAACGCCGCGTTTGAGCAGTCGCCCTCGACCGCCGCGCCGCATGGCTCATACTTCTGCCCGCCCGGGATGAAAAAGCCGTCCTCGCGCTTTTGAGCGCAAACGCCGTGCGAAGAAAGCGCCGCGAGCGTAAGGTCGATATAAGCCGCGCTTTCTGTCTTTCCGGTTATTCGTATAAAACTGTCGCCCGAAAGAAGGGGCAGCGCGAACAAAAGCCCCGTTATAAACTGGCTCGAGATATCGCCCGGCACGGTATATTCGCCCGGCTCGAGCTTTCCGCGCACGGTAAGCCGGCTCCCCTCTCTGCGGAACAAAAGACCCTGCCGCGCGCAGATATCTTCATATACCGAAAGGGGTCTTTCAAAAAGCCGCGCGCTTCCCGTAAGGGTAATTTCCTCGTCCCTCAAAAGGCAAAGCGGGATAAAAAAACGCAGGGTAGAGCCGCTCTCGCCGCAGTCAAGCTCGCCGCGCGTTTTGCCGCGGGTAAGTCCCCCGCATGAAACGGCGTCGCCCGAAACCTCCACGCCCGCGCCCATCGCGCGCAGGCAGGAAAGGGTCGCCTCTATATCCTTTGAAAAAGCGACGTTTTTTATCTCGCTCCCGTCCGACAGCGCGCCCGCGATAAGCGCGCGGTGGCATACGCTTTTAGAGGGCGGCGCGAAAACGCAGCCTTCTGCGCGGCTTTTTTCAAATACGGCTTTCATAAAAGCGCCCCGCAAAGCGCGTCGACCGCCTCGAGGTATCCGTCAAAGCCCTTGCCCGATATCGTTTTGAAGCAGTACGACCGCACGTAGCTTATCCGCCTGAAGTCTTCCCTTTTGGACACGTCGGAAATATGCACTTCAACGGCGGGTATCTTTACGGCTTTCAGCGCGTCTAAGATCGCCACGCTCGTGTGAGTATACGCCGCGGGGTTTATGACTATGCCGTCATATACGCCCAAAGCCTTTTGAATTTCGTCTACCAAAGCGCCCTCGTGGTTCGACTGGAAAAAGGAAACGCCGATATCCTTCTTTTCGCAGTGCGCCTTTATCTTTTCACAAAGATCGCTGTAGGTGCCGGCGCCGTAAACCTCCGGCTCGCGCACGCCGAGCATATTGATATTAGGCCCGTTTAAAACGAGTATCTTCATTTAAGCATCTCCTTAACAGCTCCTACGCTTCCGGCGACGTTCAGCGCCCCCGAAAGGGTCTTGTCCGCCGTGCTTCTGTATATCTCTATTCTTTCGTCGTATCTCTTTTTAAGCGCGTCCGCGTCGGACGAAAGGGGGCGGCTCTCGCCCGTCACCAAAAGCTCGAGCGGCTTATCTATGAATATTATCCTGCCGTTGCGCTTTAACGCTCTTACGTTCGTATCGCGCAGCACCGCGCCGCCGCCCGTGGCTATGACCGCGCCCTGCTCGCCCGAAAGCTTTCCGATGATTTCGCTTTCAATATCGCGGAACGCCGCCTCGCCCCGCTCCCTTATTATATCTCCGGGCGCCCTGCCCGTCTCTTTTTCTATAAGGTCGTCGGTGTCGTAAAAGAGCCTTTTAAGTTCTTTCGCCAGAGCGCGCCCGACGGTCGATTTGCCGCACCCCGGCATACCGGTCAGAACGACGTTTTCTTTAAGCGAGATCAGCTCGCGGAAGACCTTTTCGGTCTTGCTTTCGGGCACTTCCTTCCCCGTGAAAAGAGAGCACGCCCGCGCCGCCTGCGCGACCAGCATATAAAGCCCGTTTTCGGCTTTTATCCCGCGCGCCCGCGCGTTTAAGACAAGGTCGGTGCGAAGCGGGTTATATACCGCGTCTATGACCCCCTCGAGCGCGGGAAAAAGGGATACGTCGACGGGCGCGTTAGATACGCGCGGGTACATGCCGCAGGGCGTCGTGTTGATAATTACCTGCGTATCTTTCTTATCCGCCGCGTCTTCGTAGCTTATGCATCCGTCGCGCGAAGTGCGCGATACGCGGTCAATGCTTTTCGCGCCCAAAGCGGACGCGACCGCCGCCGCCGTTTTCGACGTGCCGCCGCTTCCTAAAATAAGAACGCTTTTGCCCGCGATCTCAACGCCCGCCCTTTTTATAAGCGCGCAAAGCCCGAAAAAGTCGGTATTGTAGCCCGAAAGGCGCCCGCCCCCGTTTATTATAGTGTTTACCGCGCCTATCGCTTTCGCCTCGTCGGACACGGCGTCAAGATAGGGCAAAACGTCCTGCTTGTAAGGGATCGTCACGTTTATCCCGCGAAAATCCCGCTTCTCGAAAAACTCCGCAAGCTTATCCCGCGGCACCTCGCAAAGCTCGTAGGAATAGGGCGCGAGTCGCGCGTGGATATCCTTTGAAAAGCTGTGCGAAAGCTTTTCGCCTATGCACCCGAACTCTTTCATTTCGTAAAGTACCCGACGCCGTACCGCACGGTCAGCATATCGGCTATACACAGCGCTGTCACCGCGTCCTGCACGGCGCGCGCGCGATGCGCGACGCAGGGGTCGTGCCTTCCGGCGCCTCTTATATACGCGCTTTCCATCGTCCTGATATTCACCGTCTCCTGAGGGAGCGATATCGTCGGCGTCGGCTTGTAAGCCACGCTGAACAGGACCGGCATGCCGTTCGATATACCTCCGTTTACGCCGCCGTTATTGTTGGTGCACGTTTTTATAACGCCGTTTTCGCAATAAAAAGCGTCGTTCGCCTGCGTTCCGCGCATGTCGCTTATTGAAAAGCCCGCGCCGAACTCTACGCCCTTTACCGCGGGAATGGAAAACAGCGCGTGCGCCAAAACGCCCTCTAAGCTGTCGAACCACGGCTCACCCACTCCCGCGGGAAGCCCGCAGACCGCCGTTTCAAGAACGCCGCCGACGCTGTCGCCGTCTTCCTTGGCGTCTAAAATAGCCGCCCGCATACGTTCACCCGCCTCGTCCGAAATTGTCGCGAAGGGCTTATATTCCAGCGCCTCTATATCCCTTTCAATATCGCCGAAAGGCGCGTCGTCTACGCATGCGCACCTTTTTATATGCGTGCCTATCTTAATTCCCCGGTCTTTCAGCGCGTCAAGAAGTATCGCGCCCGCGGCGACCAAAGCCGCCGTCAGCCGCGCGCTCTGATGCCCGCCGCCGCGCGCATCCTGAAAGCCGCCGTACTTTACGTTCGCCGTAAAGTCGGCGTGGCCCGGGCGCAGAAGGTCGCGCATTTCATCGTAGTCGCCGGGTCTTACGTCCTTATTTGGTATCACTATGCAAAGGGGCGTGCCGCAGGTTTTCCCGTTCAGTACTCCCGAAAGTATCTCAAACTCGTCCGGCTCTCTGCGCGCCGTCGATATGGCTCCCGCGGGGCGCCGAAGCGCAAGATAAGCCGCGATAGATTCTTCCGAAACGCAAAGTCCGGGCGCCAGCCCGTCGAGCACCGCGCCTATTGCCTTTCCGTGGCTTTCGCCGAAAAGAGTTAAGGTAAGCGCCGAACCGAAGGTATTTTTCATATGCCGCGTCTCCTTTCGTAAAGGGAAACTATCTCGTCAGCCGTAAGCTTTTTAAACTCAAACTGCCCTATCCCGGGCGCGAAGACGGCGTTTATATACCCGCCCTCCGCCTTTTTGTCGCGTGTGAGCGCGCCCTTTAAGTCTTTCTCCGCAAACGAGTTGTATTCGCGAAGCGGGACCTTCAGCTTTTCAAGGATCGGATAAAGCCGGTCCCAAACGGTATCCGAGCACATCGGTATCATGCCGAGCGCCACGCACTCGCCGTGCAGAAGCTCAAAGCCGGACTCGCGCTCAAAGGCGTGCCCTAAGGTGTGCCTGAAATTGAGGACCCGCCGAAGCCCGCTTTCCCGCTCGTCCTTTTCGACTACGCTTTTCTTTATTTTAAGCGCCCTTACGGTTATCTCGTCTATTCGCGCAGCGGGGTCGCCCTTTTCGAATATCTCAAAAAGCTCAGGGTCGTGCGTCACCGCCATTTTAAGCGCCTCGCAAAGCCCGGCGTTTAACTGCCGCCCGGGCAGCGTTTCAAGCGCGTCGCCGTCTATTATGACCCCTTTCGGCTGATGATACGCGCCTATTATGTTCTTGTATCCGTCAAGGTCTACGGCGGTCTTGCCGCCTATCGAAGAATCTACCTGCGAAAGAAGGGTCGTCGGGATATTGTAAAAGTCTATCCCGCGCATATAGGTCGCGGCGGCAAAGCCCGCAAGGTCGCCCGGCACGCCGCCGCCGCAGGCTATAACGCAGTCCTTTCGCGTAAACCCCTCTTCCGCCATGCGCGAAAGCGCCGCCAAAAGTCCCTCGGCGTTTTTATGCGCTTCCCCCTGCGGCAGCGTGAAGATATACGCGCTTTCGCACTGCGCGGCGACCGCCTCGGGGTATTTTCGCGGCACGCCCGAGTCGGTCACAATAAACGCGCGCCTTTTAAGGCCGAATATCTCCCCCGCGCGTAAAAGCGCGCCGCGCTCGACCGTTATGGCGTATTTCCCGCCGCCTGTCTTAACGGATATTTCCATTTTTCACCCCCGGAACTCTACGTCCTTCGCGTATCTTCCGACCACCTTCACCGAGTTGCAGCAGGAAGAAAGGTCTAAAAGCATCTTTTTGCCCGCGGCGGAGTCTATATCCCCCTCGCCCTCGACGAAGAAGTAATAGCTCCATATAAGCTCTTTCGCGGGGCGGCTTTTTAAAGCGCGCATATTAAACCCGTTTTTCCCTATCATCTCTATCGCGCGGGACAGGCTGCCCGCCTCGTTATTTACCGTGAAAAGCATAATGAACCTGCCCGCGTCGCGCGTTTCGGCTTTCGTGCGGGAAAAGACGGCGAACCTTGTCGAATTAACGTCGTCGCCGTTTATGCGCCCCTCTAAGCGAACCAGCCCGAACTGCCGCCCCGCCTCTTCCGACGCTATCGCGGCGACGGTTTTATCGCCCGACTCGCCCACCGTCTTCGCCGCGACGGCGGTATTTACTACCTCGAGCGTTTCAAACCCGTGCTCGTGAATGTACGCGGCGCACTGGCCGAGTGCCTGCGGGTGGCTTACTACCTTTTTAATGCCGTCAAGCGTCGCGCCCGGAAGCGCCAGTAAATTATGCACGACGGGCACGGAATACACGCCGTTTATGAAAAGGTCGCCGAAAAAGGCGAGGTCCATGACCTGCCCGACGTCGCCGTTCTGACTGTTTTCAACGGGCAGAACGCATACGTCGCATTCTCCTGCGGCGACGCTCTCATACGCCGCTTTGAAGTCGCGGCAGGGCACTCTCGTCGCCTCGGGGAATATCCGCGCCGCCGCGATGTCGGCAAACGCGCCCGTAACGCCCGAAAAGGCGACGCGCATGCCGTCTCTGAGCCTGCGCTGATAGCTTTTGGATATCTCCATATTGCTCTTTAAAAACCCGACGTACCAGTCGCGCAGATCGGCGGCGGAAAGCGCCGCCGCGTTTTTTTCGATAACAGCGGCTTCCCTTTCGGGGTCCTCTATCCTGAGACCCTTTTCGGTTTTGTACCGCGCGATAATTTTGACGGCTTCCATTCTTTTAACGAAAAGCTCCGCCATGCGCGCGTCCGCCTCGTCTATTATCTGTCTCGCCTTTTCAAGCTCGGTCATTTTTATTTCTCCTGTTCGTACTCTTTATAAAGCCTCGAAAGCCCCGCGATCGCGCCCTCGATGGTCTTTTTGTCTACGCAGTAGGCAAGCCGCGCGTACCCCTCGCCGCCGAAGCTGTCGCCCGGAACTATCAGCACCTCATACTTTTTGGCGCGCTCGCAGAAGGCGGTGGCGGCGGGCTCGAGGCACTTCATAAAGACGTAAAACGCGCCGTCGGGGGGCGACACCTCGTATCCCGTATCGGTCAGCCCCTTTAAGAGAAGGTCGCGGTTTTCCTTGTATTTCGATATATCCGACGTATCGTAAACGCAGTCGGCGATGACCTTCTGCATAAGGGAGGGCGCGCAGACGAAGCCCAGCGCCCTGCCCGCGCCGCAGACCGCGGCAAAGATCCTTTTCGCGTCGTGTGCGCGCGGGCTTACGAAGATGTACCCTATCCTTTCGCCCGGCACCGAGAGGGATTTTGAATAGGAATAGCAGACGACGGTATTTGCGTAAAGCGCGGGGATATAGGGCGGCGCCGCCGTGTAGCAAAGCTCGCGGTAGGGCTCGTCCGCTATGATGAATATATCCCGCCCGAACTCCTTCTGCTTGCTTTCGAGCATGGAAGCGAGGGCGCGCATGACCTCTTCGCCGTAGACCGCGCCCGTCGGGTTGTTGGGGGAATTGATTATGACGGCGCGGGTATTTTTATCTATCGCCGCGGAAAGTGCTTCTATATCGGGCTGAAAGTCGGGCGCCTTGCATTTCACGACCGAAACGCGCGCCCCCGCCTTTTCGGCGAACACGCGGTATTCGGGGAAGAAGGGCGCGAGCAGCACTACCCCGTCGCCCTCGTCGCAAAGGGCGTTTAAGGTGATCGTCAGCGACGCCGCCGCGCCGCATGTCATGTAAATATCCGACGGCTCCGCTTCAAAGGAAAAGCGGCGCTTTATGCTGTCGGCTATCGCCTTGCGCGTGGGCGCGGCGCCCGGGCCGGACGTATAGCCGAAAAGGGACAGCGCGTTGTCGCTTTCAAGGTGTTTTTTAAGAGAGCGCATAAAGCTTTCGGGCGGCTCTATGCTCGGGTTGCCGAGGCTTAAGTCGAACACGTTTTCCGCGCCAATCTCGGCGCGGCGGCGGTTGCCGTACTCGAATATCTCGCGTATAGCCGACGGCGCGGCCCCGAAAGCGTACATTTTTTCGTTAGGCATAATATGTATCTCCTTTAGAATAAATTGAAATCCTTGTGAATTGAAAACCTGCGGTTTTCAGTCGATATATGCTTCGCATTCGATATATATCCGCTTTCGCGGATATTCGATATATGGGCTTCGCCCATTCGATATGTTTCGCATTTTATTATGCGAAACAAGAAAGGTATGCGGCTGCGACGCATTTATCTTAAAGCGCGGCTTTGCCGCGCACCTTAACGTTTTGCCGCTGTTTACGTATCTCGCCTGCGGCGAGGTATGTAAAAGCGCAAAACATATCGAACTTTTTCGCATATCTCGCCTTTGGCGATATATGCGGAAAAGTATATCGAATATCGGCTCAGCCGAAATATATCGACGAAAACGCTCCGCGTTTTCAACAGGTGCTACCTTAAATTAAAAAGCCCGCTTTCGGTTTATAAACAAACACGAACAGCGGACTTAAGCTTTCACGTTATGACCTTAATAGGCAACGGTGGCAAGCCTGTCCGCTTTCGTAAAGTAAAAATAGTAATACGCGCGCGAAAACATTCTTCCCACCTCTTTTAATACTAATTACGGTATGATTTTACTATCCTTATCGGCTTTTGTCAAGAAAAAACTTAACAAAGCGCCCCCTTTTACGCTTTTCCCAAAAGCCAGTTAGCCATATCCGCAATGATTATCCCTTCGTGATCGTACGTTTGAAATCTTGTGTTTGCTATTATCATTTTAGGATACGCATCTCTTATCTTTAAAAGCGGCTCGTATTCACGCTGCGCGGTTTCCGGCCCCGAAATATCGGCGCAGACCTGTATATAAAGCTTTTCATTTCCCTTTATTGCAACAAAATCAACTTCTTTTTTATAAAGCTTGCCTACGTAAACGTCATAGCCGCGGCGCAGCAACTCAACACAGACGATATTCTCATATATCCTGCCTAGATCAAGGTTTCTCCTTCCGAGACGCGCAAAGCGAAATCCTTGATCGCTCAGATAATATTTTTCGGAAGTTTTAAGGTACTTTTTGCCTTTTATGTCATACCTTTTCACGTCGTAAAAAACAAAAGCGTCGCAAAGTCTTTTGATATAGTTTTTTACCGTTTTATTATTAGTTCCGGCGTCGTTTTCATTGAGCGTCTTACTGATATTGCCGGGCGACGTAAGGTTTGAGACGTTGTCCATAAGATAATCGGTTATCTGTTCGAGCAGAACGGTATCGGCAAGCTTATACTTTGCCGTAAGATCTCTGTTCGCTATCGTATTGAAAACGTCGTTTATATATGCGACGCGGTCTCTTTCTGTACGGTACGGGTACGAACCCGCAAGTCCCCCGTTTATAAAATACTCTTCCAAAAGCTTGTAAACGTCTGTTTCATCACCACGATAGGCGCAATACTCGGCAAAACTGAAGGGGAAGACGTGTATCTCAATATATCTTCCGGTGAAGAGGGTCGCAAGGTCTGAGCTCAGCAAAAAAGCGTTTGAGCCGGTAACGTAAATATCGTATTTTTTTGACGTGTGAAGACTGTTGACGGCAAGTTCAAATCCTTTGCACATCTGCACCTCATCTATAAAAACGTAATTGCGTTTGCCGCCGTCATATCTCTCTTCAACGTAAGCGTAAAGCTTGTGATAATCCTTAAGCGCCTCGTATTTAAGGTCAAAAAGATCAATGAAAATAACGTTCGCGTCGGGCACGTTTTCGGAAAGAAAGCGAATATAAGCTTTCATCAGTTCGGATTTTCCGCATCTTCTGACGCCGGTTATTACCTTTATGTCAGGCGTCCCCTCAAGATCCTTAAGCCTCTGCAGATAAATCGGACGTTCTATAAGCTTCATTTTTCACTCCTAAAAAATAAAAAATTTTCAAGTTTTAGAACTCTGCTAATATGATAAACGTATTTTATCCTTTTGTCAAGCAATTATGCAGCTTGATACAGACATATTCTGTCCGGAAAAGCCGCGCGCCGCGCGGCTGAATCCTAAAACTTGAATTTTTTTCAACTTTTAGAACTCTGTCTGTTTACCGAAAACGAATAAATTTCAAAACCGGTAAACAGAAGCGTCCCTTTTCCGCGTCTTCCCCGCCGCGCGATATCCCGCGTTTTATCGGAAGATATCGCGTTTTGTATCTTGCGTTTTATCGGATAATACAACGCGGCGTCGGCGGTGAAAACTCCCTTTACGGCTTTCTCGGCGCTTTAACGTAAATAAGGAACGGTTCTCTGTGTTGTCCCCGGTGTATTATTACAAAAAATAACAAACGGTATAAAGCTTTGTGCTTTATACCGTTTGTATTTATTCGCTTATTTTTACTTTACCGTATATACGCAGGAGACGGGCTCGTAGGTTTCGCCTAAGAAGATGATCTTTATCGCGGCGGTGTCTTCCGGCTCGGCGGTGACGAAGTCGACCGCGGAAAGTGTTCCTACGGCGGCTTTCAGCATCTTGCCGTTCGCGTTCGTGAATACGGCGACGAAGGTCTTGCCGACGCCCTCGTCGGAAGCTTTAAGCGTAAGCGAGGAAGCGGATACGGTCGCCTCTTCGATAAGAGTCTTAATTACCGAGTAGCCGTTTTCGGTGTGGTCGCAGCGCGTGCAGTATTCGCCCGCCGTGTATCCGTCGTGGCCTACCGTCGGGAGCAGATCGTCAACGTGGACCATATTGTGCCCGAGCGCGTCGACTACCGTCTGCGCGACCAGTACCTCATGGCAGACCGAGCAATGCTTGCCCGCGGTGAGGCCCGTTTCTGTGCAGGTCGGCGCGACGTACGCGTCGTTTACTTCTGTATGACCGTTAGCCGGGATGACAGTCTGCGCGACCAATACTTCGTGGCAGACCGAGCAATGCTTGCCCGCCGTAAGGCCCGTTTCGGTGCAGGTCGGCGCGACGTAAGCGTCTGTAACTTCGGTATGGCCGTTAGCCGGGATGACCGTCTGCGCGACCAGTACGGCGTTACAGACCGAGCAATGCTTGCCCGCCGTAAGACCCGTTTCGGTGCAGGAGGGCGCGACGTAAGCGTCGTTCACTTCTGTATGACCGTTAGCCGGGATGACCGTCTGCGCGACCAGTACCTCATGGCAGACCGAGCAATGCTTGCCCGCGGTGAGACCCGTTTCGGTGCAGGTCGGCGCAACGTAAGCGTCGTTTACTTCTGTATGACCGTTAGCCGGGATGACCGTCTGCGCGACCAATACTTCGTGGCAGACCGAGCAATGCTTGCCCGCGGTAAGGCCGGTTTCGGTGCAGGTCGGCGCGACGTACGCGTCGTTTACTTCTGTATGACCGGTAGCGGGGATGATCTCCTGCGCGACCAGTATCTCGTTACACACCGAGCAATGAGAGCCTTCGGTAAGGCCCGTCTCGGTGCAGGTCGGCGCGACGTAGGGGTCGACTACCGGCACGGGCACGTGGATGATATTTATATCAAAGGTCGCCGTCTTGTTGTATAAGGTCACGGTGACGGTCTGCGCGCCCTCGGCGGCGGTCGAGACCTCCGAGCAGGTAAAGCCCTCGGTCACCGTCTGCGTAGTGCCGTCTCTTAAGGTCGCCGTCAGGGTAAGGCCCGTATAATCGGGGGTCGAGCCGACGTAGAAGGTGGTGGCGGTCGGCATGGTCTTTACGGCGAGCGCCGAAAGCACGGGGGTCGTGCCGTCGTAAACGGGCACGGTCTTCTGTTCGGCGGCAATTTTATCCGCCTCAACTACGTTCTCGTTCTTGTCGGCGAGCTTGATATTTTCAAAGGAAAGCGTCGTCGAGCCGGTCGTTACGGTATCCGCGACCTTAAAGGCGATCTTGGCGACCGGAGTCGTCGCGCTCTTATTTATCCTCGAGTTGGTCGCTACCGCGGCGAAGGTAAGGACGCCCGCGCTCTTGACGTTGGCTGACGTCATAACGCCGTTAAGGACCGGTATAACGCCTTCCTCATAGAAGGGGCCCTCTTCGTCCGTATCGGTCGCGTCGCACGCGTAAAAGGAGAGAACCGCGGGGTCGAAGCGTATATCCGCCTCGATCGCGCCTATCGCGAGGTTAGACGCCGTGTCGTTTTTGACCGCGAAAGTCACGACCAGCACGTCGCCCGCGACAGCCGCCTCCGTCTCAAAATCTATTTCGTGGTTTTCTTCGCCGTAGACCTCAACGTCGGTCAGAACGAAGCTGTAATCCGGCTCTCCCTCGGCTAACGCCGCGGGGACCAGAGCGATAAACAGACAAAGCGCTGCTAAAACTGCGAGTAATTTTGCCGTCCGGCTCATAATGATCCATCCTTTCAATTTTATATTTTAACGAATGTATTATATAATATTTTTCCTCAATAGTCAATTTATTTCTGTTTTCTTTTCGCGGAATTTCAAAAACCGTTGCGCCGGCGCGATTTTCGTTTTATTATAAGGATGAAAGAAAAAAACGGAGGCTTATTATGGATATAAAAATGCGCTCGGAATGCGATTCTATAGTAAACGCCGCGATAAAGGCGGTGCTTCCCGACGCCGCGGTACACCGCGCGCTTGACGGCAGGGTCTTTCCCGGCAGGGTCGTCCTCGCGGCGATAGGCAAGGCGGCGTGGCGCATGGCGCGGGCGGCGCTGTCGGCGCCGGGGCTCGAGATATCGGGCGGGTGCGTCATAACCAAATACGGCCACGTCAAAGCAAATCTCCCCGGCATAGACTGCTATGAGGCGGGCCACCCCGTGCCCGATGAGAACACCTTTTCGGCGACCCGCCGCCTGCTTGAAAAGGTAAGCGGGCTGAAAGATACCGACACGGTGCTTTTCCTCGTATCCGGCGGCGGCAGCGCGCTTTTCGAGCTGCCTCTGATACCGCCCGAAGAGCTTTTCTCCATAACCGACGCCCTTCTTTCGCGCGGGGCGGATATAGTAGAGATAAACACAATAAGGAAGCGTTTAAGCGCCGTGAAGGGCGGGCGTTTCGCGCGGCTTTGCGCGCCGGCGAAGGTCTTTTCGGTAGTGCTTTCGGACGTTTTGGGCGACCGCCCCGACATGATCGCCTCGGGCCCCGCGGCGCCCGACCCGACTACCCGCGAGGACGCGCTGAAAATAGCCGAAAAATACGGCATTTCCCTGTCGCCCGACGCGCAGCGCGCGATAAAGGAGGAAACGCCCTCCGACCTGCCGAACGTCGAGACGGTCGTTTCGGGAAGCGTCGGCGACCTTTGCGCCGCGGCGAAGGCCGAATGCGCGCGCCTCGGGTACGAGCCTTTTATACTGACCGATTCCCTCGCCTGCACGGCGCGCGACGCGGGCTCGTTTTTGGGCTCTGTCGCGGCGTACAACGCGGGGCGCGGGCGTAAGATCGCGCTTATCGCGGGCGGCGAGACGGTCGTACACGTCAGTGGCACGGGCCGCGGCGGGCGAAATCAGGAGCTGGCGCTCGCCGCCGCGGAAAAGATAGACGGGATATCAAACGTATGCGTCTTCTCGGTCGGAAGCGACGGCACCGACGGCCCTACCGACGCCGCGGGCGGCTTCGTTACGGGAAGCACGGCGCGCGTCCTGCGCAAAAAGGGCGCGAGCATTGAAAAAGCGCTCGGCAACAACGATTCGTATAACTGCTAAAAGCTTGTCGACGGGCTCATCTTCACCGGCCCCACCGGCACGAACGTGAACGATATTTCAGTCGCGCTGATAAACGGCTGACAATGCGGAATTGTGCGCCTGCGACGCAGGCGCAGCTAAATTCGCGTATCGCGAGCTAAATTGAACTTCGTTCAGCTAAATTTGCCTGCGGCAAGCTAAATTCGGCTTCGCCGAGCTGAAAGGGCGCGAATTTAATTTAGCTGCGCGCAAAGCCCGCAATTTAGCTATGAGCTTTTGCTCATAATTTAGCTGAAAAACGCAGTTTTTCAATTTAGCCCGGCGCGACATTTGTCGCGCCCTTTTTTTAATAAACGCGCCCTCGGCGCATACCTTAATACAAGTCGCAGACTTGTATATCATACCGCCGGCGGCGGTATATCATATTTTGCCTGCGAAATATATCATATCGGCGAAAGCCGATATATCATTAAAAAAGAACCTCACCGAGGTTCTTTTTTACTTTATCATCGCTTTAATAAATATCTCCAGCCCTATAAAAACGAGTATCGCGCCGCCGAGTATCTCGGCTTTTCCCGATATCCTTTCCCCTATTTTCGCGCCGAAGGTCACGCCGAAAATACATATCGCGAAGGTGACGGCGGCAATTATCAGCGCGGACGCAAGCGCCGAAAGCAGAGTATAGTCCGCCATCGTAAGCCCTACGGAAAGCGCGTCTATCGACGTCGCCACCGCCTGAACGAGCAGGGCGCCTAAGTTAAGCGCCGGCTTTTCGTCGCCCGGCTTTGCCCGCGCGCCCGAAATTATCATTTTAACGCCTATATACCCCAAAAGCGCAAAAGCGATATAGGGCACGGCTCTGTCGAGCGCCGAAAACACCTCTACGAGCGAATGCACGAAGAAGTAGCCTATCATCGGCATAAGCGCCTGGAAAAAGGCGAAAGCGCCGGCAATGAGCAGCCTTTTCCGCGCCCTCATAGATGGCTCGGCAAGACCGTTCGCTACCGAAACCGAAAAGGCGTCCATCGCGAGCCCGACGCCTAAGAGTATGCTGTTTAAAACGAATCCCATTATCTGCGGGTAAGCTCCTTGAATCTCGCCTTGACCGACTTCATATCCTTAGCTAAGCTGTCTATCGAATCGTCGGCGCGGGTAAGCGCGTCCTCGCAGAACTTGAAGGCCGAGGTCATTATCTCCTGCGTCTTTTTCTGCGCGTTCTCCACCATCTCGGCGCTTCTTTTGCGCGCCTCGCGGGTTATCTCGCTTTCGGAAACGAGCACGCGCGCCTCTTCCTCCGAGCGTTTCTTTATCTTCTCGGCTTCCGCCTAGGCGGCGGCGATTATCTGGTCGCGCTTGGCGACTATGTCCTTCGCCATCTGTATCTCGCCGGGCACGCTCGCGTTCAAGTCGTCTAAAATGGCGAACAGCTTTTCGCGGTTGACTATAACGTTGCTGCTGAAGGGCACGTGCGACGACTCCTCGACCATGTCGTAGAGCTTGCCTATAAGGTCTTCTATGCGGCTCTCTTTCATTTTTTATCCTCCAATAAATTTTTATATTTCTTTCTAAGCGCCGAAGCGGTCTTTTTCGTGACGAACGCGGATATGTCCTCTCCCTTCGCGGCAAGCGACCGAACGTAAGTCGAAGACAACCCTTCAAGCCCCTTTTCCGCGGGCAGGAAGACGGTCTCTACGCCCTTTCCGGCGTTAAAGCCCGCCTGCGCAAGCTCGTACTCCAAGTCCGCGCCGCCCCTTATTCCCTTGACGACGGCGCAAACGCCGTTATTCGCCGCGTATTTCCAAAGCATGCCGTCCCACTTGTCGGCGCGCGCGTTTTCTATGCCGGACACGGCGTCGCGCGCGAGGGCGCACCTTTCGTCAAGCGTGAAAAGGTAAGTTTTTTCGGCGTTCTGCATGACGCAGACGACGACCTCGTCGAAAAGCTCCGCCGCCCTTTTTATAAGCGATATATGCCCGAGCGTTATCGGGTCGAAGCTTCCGGGGACGAGGGCTCTTTTCATTAAAGCTGCTCCTTTTCTATCAAAACGACCGAAGCCGCGCCGTAAACGTATTCTTTCCTGACGGCGTAGGGCGCGGCGTATCCCGTCACGGTCTTTCCGCGCGCAGTCTCACATATTATTATACCATTTTCCTTCAAAAGGTCAAGAGAGCAGATTTTAAAAAGCGCTTTTTCCAGAAGATCAGACCCGTAAGGCGGGTCCAAAAACACTATATCGAAGCGGTTTTTGCCCATTTTGGAAAGCGCGGAAACGCCGTCGCCGCAAATTATCTCGGCGCGGTCCGAAAATCCGCAGGCGTCGAGATTTTTCCGTATTATCTCCGCCGCCCTTCT
>JAFSVO010000188.1 GCA_017444965.1 Clostridia bacterium
TCAAGGTTGGTGCCGTCGACTATATTGAGTATACCGTCGGGGCGCTCGTCGATAAGATAGTTCCTCGCGACGACCTCTTCAAGAGTATACGGAGAAAGCGAATAAATGCCCGGCAGATCGGTCACCGTAACGCCGTCGCGCCCATTGAGTTTCCTTCTTTCTTTTCCACCGTAACGCCCGGCCAGTTCCCTACGTACTGATTTGAGCCGGTAAGCGCGTTAAAAAGAGTCGTTTTACCGCTGTTGGGGTTTACCGCCAGCGCTATTCTGATATCCATATTTTACTTACTTTACAAAGTTAGTTTACGCTAACCTATTTGTAAAAAAAAAAATACGATCTTTTTTTCACTCGACCTCTATAAGCTCCGCGTCGCCTTTGCGGATGGAAAGCTCGTAGCCGCGCACGTTGATCTCTATAGGGTCGCCCAAAGGCGCTACCTTGCGGACGTATATTTCCACGCCTCGGGTTATGCCCATATCCATGATCCTGCGCTTCAAGGCGCCCTCGCCGTGCAGCCTCGCGACCTTGCAGGTCTCGCCTACCCTGACTTCTCTGAGCGTTTTCATACTCTTCCTCCTTATTTATAATTATATATTTTTCTTCAGATCATTATCTTCTGCGCCATGACCGAGCTTATGGCGACGCGCGCGCCTTTTACGTTAACTATCACGTTGCCGCCGACGTGCGATATCACCGAAACGGCGCCGCCCGCGACGAAGCCCATATCCTCAAGATGCTTTTTTACCTCGGGGCTCCCGCCTACCTTTTTTATAATGTTTTCCTCATCGTCGTTCGCGAACGTCAAAGGCATCATCTTTTTATCCTCCGTCTGAAAAGCAAATTACGTTAGCCTCTGCTAACCTGTCTTTATTGTAGTTACTCTATGCTAACTTGTCAATACTTTTTTCAAAAATTTATCTATTGTCTTTTCTTAAGAGCCGCGAGTCGTCCGACAACGCGTTGTCTAATATACACAAAATCCTTACGTTTTTTTGTTAAAACCGCTCGTATTGTAAAAGCGCGTTTTTTATGTTAAACTGTTAAAAACGAGCGTAACTCAAATAAAGGAGGGCTTTTCATGCGTCTTTTGGAATCGGGAGAAATGTACCTTGAGACGATACTTATCCTTTCAAAAAAGCATAATATAGTCCGCTCGGTAGATATTTGCGAAGAAATGGGCTTTTCCAAGCCGTCGGTAAGCCGCGCCATGAGCAAGCTTAAAGGCGAAAAATATATCATTATGGACAAAAACGGTTATATCGCGCTTACCGAAACGGGCAGAACGCTCGCCGAGAAGATATACGAAAGGCATACCGTTCTGACCGAGTTTATCGAGTCGCTCGGCGTTGACAAAGAGACCGCCGTATCGGACGCGTGCAAGATAGAGCACGATATTTCGGACGCGACGTTTGACGCCGTTAAGGCGTATTTGAAAAAGTAAACATATAACGCAAAACGGACGGGTGACCCCCGTCCGTTTTTTTATTTTGCTCCTATTATTTCGCGTAATACTCTTTAAACGCGCTCATATCGAACAGCGCGTCGCACAGCTTCGTGCCGTCGCCGTTTGAGATGCCGTAGGTCGCGGGGCTAAGTTCGCAATAAAAGACCGTTATTCTGACCGGATCCGCGTAAGCGGGATCTTCAACGTCACGGTCGATCCTCTCTATAAGCATATCTACGCCCCTGGCGGCGATATCGTCTTCTGACGCGTTTTTCAAAAACTCTTTATCCTTAAGCACCTCGGCTTTAAGCTCCCCGACGACCTCGTCGGCGGATTTTTTCAAAAGCTTGAGCGGCTCTATAACGACCTCTATCTCGTAACCTTCTTCGGTTTCGGTTATCTCGCCCAAAGAATACCTGCATTTTGAAAACGCGGTCGCCCACATATCGTGTATCTTTGCGACCTGCCCGGCGCTGACGTCGGCGCTGTCGCCGGTAAAGGCGCTTACGGCGTTATTTATGAGCGTTTCTCTGCTTTTCAGAAGATCGTTCGCGCCGTCTATGCTTTTACTGCGGTCGTACTCGCCTTTGCAGATTATATCCAAAGCGGTAAGGACGTATTTTCCCGCGTCTTCCGCCGGCGGTTTTAAAGACGAACAGCCCGAAAAGCACGCCGCCGCAAAGACCGCGAGGATAAAAGCCGCCGCCTTAAAACCCGTTCTCATAATGATCTTCCGTATTAAACGCAGTCAGCTTACGCCGTCAATAATTCTTTTCGCTTATTTCGAAATAGCTCTGCGGATGGGCGCAGACGGGGCATTCCAAAGGCGCCTTGGTACCGACTATGATATGACCGCAGTTGCGGCATTCCCATATCTTTACCTCGCTCTTCGCGAACACCTCGGCTGTTTCGACGTTTTTAAGAAGCGCGCGGTATCTTTCCTCGTGATGCTTTTCTATCTCGCCGACTTCGAGGAACTTTTTCGCAAGTTCGGGGAAGCCCTCTTTTTCAGCCGTTTCGGCAAAGCCCTTGTACATATCCGTCCACTCGTAGTTTTCGCCGTCAGCCGCCGCCTTTAAGTTGTCCGCGGTGGTGCCTATCCCCTGAAGCTCTGTGAACCAGAGCTTCGCGTGTTCTTTTTCGTTGTCCGCCGTTTTCTGGAAGATAGCCGCTATCTGCTCGAATCCTTCTTTTTTCGCTTTAGACGCGAAATAGGTGTATTTGTTTCTCGCCTGCGATTCGCCCGCGAAAGCCGCCAACAGGTTTTTCTCGGTCTGTGTTCCCGAATACTTGGTCTGCATTTTTATTCCTCCTTAAAGTGTTTTTTCCAAAACGTCCGCTAAGTTATCCAGCCAGTTTCCTTCAAAAAGCTCTATAAGCCCTTCGTCGCACGCGGCGGCGAGCTTGGGGCTTACCGGTATCCGCGCGACCGCGTCTATGCCCTTTTCCTTCGCCTTTTCCTCTATGCGGCTTTCGCCGAATATGAAGTGCCGCTTTCCGCAGTCGGGGCACTCGAAATAGGACATATTTTCAACCAATCCGAGTACCGGCACGTGCATAAGCTCGGCCATCTTGACGGCTTTGTCGACTATCATGCCGACGAGCTGCTGCGGCGAGGTCACCACGATTATGCCGTCTACCGGCAAGGACTGAAAGACGGTAAGGGGCACGTCGCCCGTGCCGGGCGGCATATCGACGAACATAAAATCGACGTCGCGCCATATTACGTCCGTCCAGAACTGCGTGACCGTTCCCGCTATTACGGGGCCCCTCCAGACGACGGGGTCCGTCTCGTTCTGAAGGATAAGGTTTATCGACATCATCTGCGTGCCGAGCTTGCTTTTAACGGGGAAAATGCCAATCTCGTTTCCTTCCGCCTTTTCGCGGACGCCGAACATTTTGGGGATAGACGGCCCGGTGATATCGGCGTCAAGAATAGCCGTGCCGTAGCCCTTTCTTTGCATGAGCACCGCCAGAAGGGACGTGACGAGGGATTTACCCACGCCGCCTTTTCCGCTGACGACGCCTATTACCTTCTTTACGCTCGCCGCCTCGTGCGGTTTTTTAAGAAAGCTCTGCTCGCCTTCCCTTTCGCCGCAGTTCGCGCTGCAGGAAGAACAGTCGTGATTGCAGGAATCACTCATAATTCAATACGCCTCCTCATTGCATACTTGCCGTATATGCCGATTATATCACTTCGGCGTTATTATTTCCATATTTTTTCCGAAAAAAACGAAGCGCCGCAAAAACGGTTTTGCGGCGCTTTGTTTTTGTTTAATCTACTATGTCGACCTGAATGCGTTTTCCGTCGCGCAGACCGTGCGCTTTCATAAGCGAACGTATCTCTTTGGCTATTTTGCCCTGTCTGCCTATGACCTTGCCCATATCGGACTTGGCGGTTTTAAGACGGAAAATAACGGTGTTTCCTTCTTCCGCTTCCGAGATCTCGACCTCTTCGGGATGCTCGACGAGACTGTTTACAAGGTAGATCAAAAGTTCCCGAGTTTCGTTTTCCATAGATCAAAGAACTCCCGCTTTTTTCAAAAGACCGCGTACGGTCTCCGTCGGCTGTGCGCCGTCACGGATCCACGCCTGAGCGCGCTCCGCGTCGACGATGACCTCCGAGGGCTGCTTGAGCGGATTATAGGTGCCGAGTTCTTCAATAAATCTGCCGTCTCTCGGGAATCTTGAATCCGCAACGACTATACGGTAGAACGGAGCCTTCTTCGCGCCCATTCTTCTGAGTCTGATCTTAACCATTCTTTTCACCTCCGTATTTATTTGTAATATTTTCAATTTGTTTTTCAGATCGGAAATCCTTTTTTGCGAAGCTGCTTAAGCCCGCCGCCCGTAAGCTGACGGCTTAGGGTCTGCATCTGCTCGAACTGCTTTAAAAGCCGGTTTACGTCTTCGACCTTGGTGCCGCTGCCGGCGGCTATCCTTTTCTTTCTGCTGAAATTGATGATATCGGGGTCGCGCTTTTCCTTTCGGGTCATGGAAAGGATAATGGCTTCCGTTTTGGCGAGAGCCTTTTCGTCGACCTTAATGCCCTTAAGCGCCGACGCGTTCGCGCCCGGTATCATTCCCAGAAGCTGCTCCATACCGCCCATGCTCTTCATTTTTGTGAGTTGGTCGTAAAAATCCTCAAGCGTCATTTTTCCGGCGCGCATCTTCTGCATCTGCTCAGCCGCCTGCTTTTCGTCGAAAGCCTGCTGAGCTTTTTCGATAAGCGACATCATATCGCCCATACCGAGTATACGGCCCGCCATCCTGTCGGGATGGAAGGGCTCTATATCGGTAAGCTTTTCCCCGACGCCTATATACTTTATCGGCTTGCCGGTGACCGCTTTTACCGAGAGCGCCGCGCCGCCTCTGGCGTCGCCGTCGAGCTTGGTCATAAAAACGGAATCTATACCGAGCTTTTCGTCGAACGCCGACGCCGCGTTGACCGCGTCCTGCCCCGTCATACCGTCTACGACGAGCATTATCTCGTTGGGTTTTACCGAGTCCTTTATGCGCGCAAGCTCGTTCATCATGTCTTCGTCTATATGGAGCCTGCCGGCGGTGTCTATAAGCAAAAGATCGTTTCCGTATTTTTCGGCGTGTGAAAGGGCGTTTTTCGCAATTTCAACAGGGTCGCCCGCGCCCTGCTCGAAGAGCGGGATATCAAGCTGCTTTGAAAGAACGCGAAGCTGTTCTATCGCGGCCGGTCTGTTTACGTCGCTGGCGCACAAAAGGGGCATTTTGTTCTCGCTTTTTTTGAAATACGCCGCGAGCTTCGCGATTTTCGTCGTTTTGCCCGCGCCCTGAAGCCCCACGAACATAACGACGGTAGGCCCTCTGTTCGAAAAATTGATCCTGCTGCGGCTGCCGCCCATAAGATCGCAAAGCTCTTCGTTGACTATTTTTATGACCTGCTGGGCGGGAGAAAGCGTTTCAAGTATGTCCGCGCCGACCGCCTTTTCGGTGACGCGGTTTACAAATTCCTTGGCTACCTTAAAATTGACGTCCGCTTCCAGAAGCGCCATCCGTACCTCGCGCATCGCGTCGCGCACGTCGGTCTCGGTAAGGCGCCCCTTTGAACGCAGTTTTTTAAATATACCGTTAAGTTTTTCGGAAAGGTTACCGAATGCCATTATTTGATCTCTCCTACAAGCTCGGCTATCTTTTTTGCCTGAGCCGCGATCACGGGATTGTTTACGCCCGAGGCGTTTACCTGCGCGATATACCCGGCGCAGTCGGATATCTGCCCGAGCTTTTCGTGAAGGCCCATATATTTTTCGACAAGACCTATCTTATCCTCCGCGTCGCGAAGCGCGCTTTCGGCGCGGACTATGGCGTCGCGGACGCCCTGCCTCGATATGCCGACTATCTCGGATATCTCGGAAAGCGAAAGATCGTCGTTATAGTAAAGGTCGAAAAGCTCTTTCTGCTTTTCGGTCAGAAGCTCACCGTAATAATCGAACAGTACCGACATATGAAACGTATCGCTTTTCAACCCTTGCGCCCCCTGTCTGTAAAGTATTTTTTCTTTACACCTTAAAAAGCATACATCACTTTTCGCCGTTTGTCAATACTCTTTTGAATTTTAATTTCGGCAGGTCCGATCTTCTGTATTCGCCGCCGGCTTATTTTTATATTGATTTTTATTTTATATTATGGTATCATAGTAAATAATTATTTATATTGGGAGTTGATACGCTTTATTATGGACGCTGACAGTTGGTTGTCATACGCCTTTCTTCTGCTTCTTTTCCTCGGCAGCGCGTATTTCGCGTGCGCCGAGACCGCATTTTCATCCGCAAACAGAATTCGCCTTAAGACCCGCGCCGACGACGGCGACAGAAAAGCGGGCGCCGCCCTTTCGGTGCTTAACGATTTTGACGGGGCGATAACCGCGATGCTGATAGGCAACAACGTGTGCCATATCCTGCTCGCCTCGATGACGACTCTTCTGGCGACGAGGATTTGGGGAAAAGGCGCCGTCGCGGTATCTACCGCCGTCGTTACGTTTGCCGTCTTCCTTTTCTGCGAGACGATACCCAAGAACTACGCGGCGGCGAAAAGCGACGCGGCCGCCTCCGCGCTCGCGCCCTCGCTGAAAGTATTTATTTTCATTTTCAAGCCTCTCGTTTTCGTTTTATCTTCCGTCGCGAAGCTTATTTCAAAACTGTTCGGAAAGCCCACCGACCCCACCGTTACGGAGGAAGAGCTTCACGGGATAATCGACACGATAGCCGACGAAGGGACCATAGAGGAAGAAAAGGGCGCCCTTCTTCAATCCGCAATGGATTTTGACGACCGCACGGCGCAGGATATCTTCACGGCGAGGGTCGACCTTGAAACGCTTGACGTCGACACGCCCGCGGACGAGGTGCTTTCGTTTATCAAGGCGACGAAGCACTCGCGCATACCGGTCTACAAAGATACGGTCGATAATATAATCGGCATTCTTATAATCAGAAAATACCTTAAAGCGTATATGAAATTCGGCTCAAAGACTCGCATAAGGCCTCTTTTGGATCCGCCGTTTTTCGTTCACAGGAATATACGCATAGACGATCTGCTGCGTGAAATGAGCGCAAGGAAGCTTCAGCTTTCCGTCGTAAAGGACGACTACGGCGGAACGCTCGGCATAGTTACCGTCGAGGACATTTTAGAAGAGCTTGTCGGCGAGATATGGGACGAGGACGACGAAGTGACTTTGGAAATACGTCCCCTTTCGGGCTCGCGCTGGGAGGCGTCGGGCTCTATGCTCGTGACTGACGCTTTCGACGCTATAGGCTTTGAAGACTTCGACGAGGAAGACTTTACCCACAAAACGCTCGGCGGCTGGGCGCTCGAGCAAATGCAGGACGACGTATCCGAAGACGCTTTCTTCCTTTTCAACGGCCTTAAAGTTACCGTGTCCGATATAGAAAACAGACGGATAAACAAGCTGATATTAGAGCTTCTCCCCCGCGAGGAAAAGGAGGAAAAGCTATGATATACGTTCTGATAGTTTTCCTTATACTTCTTTCCGCGTTTTTCTCTGGCTCCGAGACGGCGTACGCTTCCGCGAACTCGATTCGCCTGCGCAGGTGCGCCGAGAACGGCACCCGCCGCGAAAAGACCGCGTTTTATATTTACGAGCATTACGAAACGGCGCTTTCCTCAATTCTCGTATGCAACAACCTTGTCAACATAGCCGCCTCCTCCGTCGCCGCGTCGATAGCGATAAACCTTTACGGCGAGCGCGCCGTCGGCTGGTCGGCGATAATAATGACCGTTATAATACTTCTTTTCGGAGCGATCATACCGAAGATAATCGCGAAAGACCATTCCGACTCGGCGGTCGTATCCATCGCGTACCTTCTTCGCTTCTTTATGATGATCACCTTCCCCGTCGTTTTCGCGGTGCGTCTCATCGTCTCCGCCGTATCGGTCCTTTGGGGCGGCAAAAAGCAGGAGGAAGGCATTACCGAAGACGAGCTTTCCAACATAATCGAGCTTGTCGAGGACGAAGGCGTCATTGACGAGGAGCAGGGCGAGCTTTTACAGTCCGCCATCGATTTTTCGGATATCTCCGCGCAGGAGATACTGACGCCGAGAGTCGATATGCTCGCGATAGACGTCGACGACAGCCTTGACGAAATAATAAAACAGCTCGACGCCTCGCCCTATTCGCGCATACCCGTTTACGAGGATACGGTAGACAACATCATCGGCATCCTTTACCTTAACCATTTTTACAAAAAGATCGTCGAAACGCGCGATTTTTCGATACGCGACATACTTATCGACGTCTGCTACATACACAAATCCCTGAAACTGCCCGCCGTTCTGTCCGAGCTTAAAAAGAAACAGACGCATATAGCCGTCGTCACCGACGAATACGGCGGCACCTGCGGCATAGTGACGATGGAGGACGTGCTCGAGCAGCTCGTCGGCGAGATATGGGACGAGACCGACGAGATAATCCCCGAAATAGAGCAGGTATCCGAAAACACCTATAACGTCGACGGAGATATGAGCATTTACGATTTCCTCGACGAGATAGGCCTTGACTCGGACGATTTTGAGGGCGACTTCACGACCGTCGGAGGATGGGCTATTGAGATGACGGGCGGCTTCCCCAAACCGTCGGACAGCTTCGTTTACAAAAACGTGACCGTTACCGTTCTTGAAACGGACGAGCTTCGCGTTAAAAAACTGCGGGCGGAGGTATCGCCCGCCCCCGACACGGAGGACTGACATGAACTATATCGCGTTCCCGCGCCTTTTTGACACGGTCTTTTCCATAGATCCCGTCGCTTTCACGATTTTCGGGCACCCGATAAGGTGGTACGGGATAATCATTTGCTTAGGCTTTATCGCCGCGGCGGCGTACTGTTCATACAGAGCCCGTGATTTCGGCCTGACTGCCGACAACGTCACCGACTTTATGCTCTGGCTTATTCCGATATGCGTTATCGGGGCGCGCGCCTATTACGTCCTTAACAGATGGGACACCTACAAGGATCACCCTGAGGATATCATAAAAATATGGGAGGGCGGCATCGCCATCTACGGCGGGATAATCGCCGGCGCCTTAGCCGCGGCGCTTTACTGCAAGATCAAGAAAGTTAACTTTTTATCGCTCGGCGACGTTGCCGTTTTAGGGCTTCTGACAGGTCAGTTCATCGGGCGCTGGGGAAACTTCGTAAACGCCGAGGCGTACGGCACGGCGACCTCTCTTCCCTGGGGAATGTCCATTAACGGCGCGCCGCCCTGCCACCCGACCTTCCTTTACGAGTCGCTCTGGAACTTCGCTCTGTTTATTTTCCTTCACTTTTACTCGAAGAAAAGAAAGTTCAAAGGCGAGCTCATTCTTCTTTACTTTTCGCTTTACGGCTTAGGCCGCGCGTGGATAGAAGGGCTTCGCACCGACAGTCTTTACGTAGGGAACACGAATATTCGCATTTCTCAGCTTCTTGCCGTATGCTTTTTCGTTATATGCGCCGGCGCGCTCGTATATCTGCGTATCCGCAAAAACTACGAAAAATACGATCTTTTAAGCCTGAACAGGGAGAACTGATATGAAAAAAGCAATTACGCTCTTTTTGGCGATCGCCGTCGCCGCCGCGGTTTTTATCCTTATGCCCGTCCTTTCCTTCGCGACGGAGGAAACGCCCTCCGCCGAAATAGTCGGGTATAACCTTATCGTCAGCGATAACGTCTATATTTCTTACGGAGTAAGGTTTGAAAACTCCGACGGAGAAGCGTGCGGCCTGCTCGTCTGGTCCGCGTATCAAGACGATTATACTTACGCAAACGCGGACTACCGTTTGAGCTCGGTCGGAAAGAATGGCGACATGCAGGTGTTCGAGTTCAGGAACATAACCGTAAAGCAGATGACCGACGATTTTTACGCGAGAGCGTACGTTCTTAAAGACGGCGCGTACTACTACAGTCAGGTCAAAAAGTACAGCATCCTCCAGTACGCGTACAACAAGCTCGGGTACACGGGCGTGAGGACGGAAAACGAGGATCTTGTAAATTACCTCAATTCCATGCTCAAGTACGGCGGCAGAACGCAGACTTATGAAAATTACAAGACCGACCGTCTTGCCTCCGACAGGTATTACCGGATAAACACCCCCGGGGGAAAGCTTGAGGACGGCTTCGATCACGGGCTTTACAAAGAAGGCGACGTCGTTACGCTGACGTCCGACGGGCCGGCTTCGTCATACAAATGGTACGACTGCAGAGATTCCGCCTTTTCACGCACGGGCGACACGGTTTATACCGTCGGCGCGAAAAACGAGACGCTGACCGCGAAAAAGACGGTCAATCTGCTTGTTTTCGGCGACTCGATGGTGTGCGGATACAACGTTACGGACCTGTTCGTATCCTTCGCCTCTGCGGACGGTATTGCGGTAAACAAGTCTTATTCGATAACCTTCAACAATCTCGACCCCGCAAGGACCACCGCCTCGTACAACATATACGAGCTGGTCAACTCCACCTCTATGACCTCCTCCGGCACGGTCACCGGGATAAAATCCTCAAAGCTTCAGAGCGTTCTCGATCAGGATGAAAACGTAATAGACTATTTCATCGTTACGGTGAGCCGTGAAAAGTCGATAGCCAATTCTACCTACCGCAACCTTAACAAAAGGGCTTTCCTTTACGTGGAGCAGGCGCTTCTGGCGAAAAATCCCGACCTTAAGACGGTCCTTATCGCCTCGCCCGGTTTCCAGGACGGCTCTCCCGCTTTTACCAACTTCTCTCTTACCTCCGCCGTCCCGTCTAAGACGCGCGCGGCGCATAACGCGGCTATAAAGACCCGCTGTGAGGATATTCTCGCCTCGGCGCAGAGCGACTGCTCGATAGCGTACGTCGGCGACGCGTTCGACCTTCACTACGCGGCGACTCCCTGCATCGACCTTTATACCGAAACGCTCCGTCATAACTCCCCCGCCGGCGCTTATCTTACCGCCTGCGTGCTGTATTCTTCCGTCTTCGGCAAAACGACGTCGAGAATAGATGAAAACGGATTTTTATCGGCTGAGGACGCGGCGTTACTTCGCGCCGAGGCGGACACTTCGGTATTCGGCGCGGCCGCCGCTCCCGCTGAGTTTATTTCCCCGAATATGCCGCGCTTCGGATATTCTTACCCCGACGCGCGTTTCTCAGGCGAGACCTATCCCGATAACTTCGACGTGCTTCTTTCCTCCGCGCTCGCCTATCGCCTGCGCGGAAGGTACGCGCAGTACGATCAGATGACGACCGAAAGGGTAAAAAGCAATTTCGCGAGAAGGCGCGTAAGTCCCCCCGCGAACCGCCCCGAAGCCGCGACCCCGCAAAACAAGCTTTATATCGACTGCAGCTCTTTCGTTTACAGCGCGATCCTCGACGCGTTCGATTTCAGCTTAGGCGCCAACCGTTCAAAGACTTTGACGTTTAACGATCTCGCGAACGAAAACCTGCTTATCCCGTACGAGTGGAACGGAAACGCCGACGGCGCGCTTTCTCCTTCGGCGGCGATATCCTTACTTCTTTCCACCATTAAGCCGGGCGACGTTTTATCTTACAGCAACGCGGATAACTCCGAAGGGCATACCATGCTTTATATCGGAAACGGTCAGTTCATACACTGCACCGGCGCGAGCTCCTTCGGCGGCGGCGGCGCGGACTACGACTTCACCGGCCGCTACGACAAGCAGGAGATACCTTCCCCCGTTATTTTCGACAATATTGACGTTCTTATAAAGACGTACGAATCAAGATATCTGTTCGATCCCGCGTCGGATATCACCGTGCGCCTGCTCCGTCCCGTTTACGCGAATCTTACGCCTTCCGCCCGCGCGGTATCGCGTATGAACGACCTTTCGGGCGTACTTGTATACAAAGAATCTACCGCGCCGAGAGGCGTTACAGTAAACCCGGGCGGCGACGTTACCTTTACCGTCGTTATGCGGAACTATTCCGACGCGCCTAAAACCGTTTCAATTACCGAGGAACTGCCCGCCGGCGTTTCCTACAAGACGGGCGTCGGCACGTTTGAAAGGACTCTCGCCCCCGGAGAGACGAAAAGCGTTTCCTACACGGTCACCGTCGCGGACGACGTACCTTTGGGCACGGTCTTAAGCGTTCAGTCAAGCGCCTTCTCTGTGCCTTTGAACGTGACCGAGATAAGGGTCGGCAAAACTTTGACCGCGTCTCAGCAAAACGGCGTTACCGCGGCGCTTGAGGGACTCTCCGCCGCCGACGGGTTTGAGCTCGCGAGCCTTTATTACAGCGCAGAGCACTCGTATGAGCTTCCCTTCTCAAGCGTTTCCGACCTTTTCACAAAGGTATTCGACTCAGACGTTTACAACTCAAAGCCTTACGTTCAGATAAAGACCGGCTCGACCGACACCCTGAAAATGCTGGTCACCGACGTTTACGGCGGTCAGTCGCTTTATAAGGCGACCGACCCGTCAAGGCCCGGCTACATTTCCGACTTCAACTTTATACCCGGCGATATACTCGTCACGTACGACGACGAAACGGGCGCGAACGCTTCCGTTTACGTCGTGACGGGCGACAATAACTTCGCCACGGTAAACGGCGGCGTTTACACCGTTACCGCGTCCTCTTCGGACAGAGAAATGCTTTTAGAGACGCTTATGGGCAGATTCGCTTTCATCCTCGTCCGTCCGTCTCTCGTTATGACCCCCGTAAAGAACATAGTCGTATTCGGCGACGGCTTCCTTACCGCCAACTGCATGGGCGATATCGTCGCAAAATTCGCCGAAGCCGACGGCGAAAAGTTTAACGTGGTATGCGCGAGGACCACCGACAACATAGAGCCCGATCCCTCGACCCGGCTCAGCACGTGGCATCAGTACGAATGGAGCGGCACCACCATGACGGGTGAAAGTTCGAGCGGCGCAAGTCAACGCTTTTTCAACGCCATAGACGGCGGATCGGGAAAGATAGACTACCTTTGGATAGAAACGAGCCGCGACTGGGGCACGAGCACAAGCACCACCGAGAAAACGAAAATGGAAAAAGCCTTTAAGGCGCTGTATGAACGCGCCGAAGCCGCCAACCCCGGCATAACTATTTCGCTTATAAATCCCGCCGGGCTTCAGGACGGCAACGAAAGGCCTTACAACGACTCTTATAACCCGACCGGAACGAGAAAGGGACACAACGATCGCATAAATACTTTCGCGACCCGTCTTTCCAACGCTGTCGGAGGGTGCGACCGGATATTTATAGGCGACGCTTTCGAGTATTTCATCGACAACTACGGAACGGATGAAATAGACCTTTACGACCCGCTCAAGGCCTTCCCGAGCATAGCCGGCTCGTACTATGCGGCGTGCGTGCTTTACTCGTCCGTCACCGAAAGAGCTACGACCGGTATGCCCTTCTGCGGTTATCTTGACGAGATCACCGCCGCCGCGCTTCAGGCCGTTTCGGACGAGTTCCTCGCTTCACGCTCCGTAACCCTTAAACCTCACGGGGCGAGCTCTTCCTTCCTTCCCATGACGCTTGAAGAGGCCGACCCGAGAAACCGCCCCGCCGATCCCGACCCCGCCTTCGCGGACGACGTAAATCAGTACCCCGACAACTACGACCTGCTCTTATCCTCCGCCTTCGCCTACTACGCGCGCGGAAGGTTCACACAGTACGACAACTCGGCGATGGGCAGAGCCGGCGCCGGCACTACCGCCTACCGCAGGACTACGAACCCCGATAAATCTTCTCCCGAAGACGCGTCGAGTCAAAGCATCCTTTACACCGACTGCTCGGCTTATATCTACGCCGTTATGTGCGACGCCTTCACCGACTTTAATTTCGGCGGCAACAACCGCTGCACGACTATATTCCAGTACTACTACGAGAACGCGACCTACGGTTTAGGCGGCACGAATCTCTGGCCTAAGAATCATACGCCGAAGGACCCGCCGGAAGACCCTTCTGACCCCGAGTATATGACCCCCGGGGAAATGAAGCCGCCCGCGCCGAAAAACCTCGTTCCTTACGTATGGCGGCAAAGATCGGATAACCCCGACCTTGACCCCGACGTTATGGCGGCCGATTCCGCCGCTATAAAAGCGATCCTCCGCCCCGGCGACGTGATAGTCTTCGCGAACGAGTCGCGCGACCTGTCCGTAGGACATATCATGCTTTACATGGGCAACGGCATAATGCTCCACTCTACCGGGCTTCACGCCTTCGGCGGCGGTGAGAACTATCTGTATCAGGTCGGCACGGAAGACTACGAGATGAACGGCGCCATAAGATACGACAACGTTACCGACACGACCGACGTCGACGGCTGGCTCTGCCCCTTCCTGTACAAGAACTGGGTCTGCATGGTCATCCGCCCCGATTACGGAAGCTATACTCCGAGCGCCAAGGCGACGGCGCGTCTTAACGACCTTAATAACACCCTCGCCTATAAAGAGACGACGGCGCCCGAGGGCGTTACCGTTTCCGCGAACTGTGACGTCACCTTCACTGTCGTGATATACAACTACGGCCTTACGGGCAAGACGTATACCGTGACCGATACTATCCCCTCAAGCTTTAATTACGTATCCGCCTCGGGCTTTTCGCGTTCGGGAAGCTCCCTTTCGGCGACCGTGACCCTCGCCCCGCAGGAGACGCGCCGTCTGAGTTATACGCTGAGTGTAAAATCCACCGTGGCGGAAAGAACGGCTATCGACTGCAAGAACACTTACGTAAACGGCGTGCTTCTTAATAACACGCGCGTATGGGTCGTGCCTACCCTTTCTGCCTCAGATCAGACGGCGATAAAGAACCTGCTCGCCGCCCGCGGTCCCTCCGCTTCGACCGACATAGGTCTTGTTCAGTCTATCTACAGCGGTCTTACTTTCTCAAACAAGGAAGACGCGTTTGACCGCGTGTTCGAGACGCACACGGACGGCACGAGGCTCGCCAACGTCAAGAACGGGTACTACGTCACTTTAAACACGTACAATTCAAGCGCTACAAGGCTTGCCCTCGCGTGGGATCTGTTCGGCGGCGTAGGATACATGACCCGCAGTCCGGACAGCTTCGACAGAATAAAGCATATATCGACCGAAAATCTGGTCGTGGGCGACCTTCTGTTCACTATCGACAACGACAACGATAAAATAGAGGGAAAAGATATAAGCGTATTCGTATACGCCGGCGACGGAAGGCTCGCGACCGTGGTGAACGGAGAGTACGTTCTGTACTCGGTGAGCCGTTCGCAGGCAATTACCGAATCGCTCCTCGCGAAATACGCCTACTTTGTCATACGCCCCTCCATGCAGGGCGGGTCCCCCAAAGCCTGATACCCGCAAGCAGCGTTTCCCCGCTTATATTTCGGCGCTTTCAAAACGATCGATAACAGAAACTTTTTGTTTTAAGTTAGGAGCCTGAGTATGAAAAAAGCCGTCAGATCACTCTTATTCCTCGCTGTCGCGGCAGCCCTTTTCCTGCTGCTGCCCGTTTTCGCCTCGGCGTCGAACGACGAGCCGTCGGCGGATATAATCGGGTACAACCTTATCGTGCAGGACAACGTTTATATCTCTTACGGCGTAAGATTCAAAAACGCGGAGGGTCAGAACGCGGGCCTTCTGGTCTGGTCTTCGTATCAGAGCGACTACACTTACGACAACGCTCAGTACCGTTTAGAGCCGGAGGGCAGAAGCGGCGACCTGCACGTGTTTGAATTCAGAAACATCACGGTAAAGCAGATGACCGACGACTTTTACGCCAGAGCTTACGTGCTGAAGGACGGCGAATATTACTACAGCCAGGTCAAAAAATACAGCATACTTCAGTACGCCTACAACAAGCTGGGCTATACGGGCACGAGGACCGACAACGAGGATCTTGTGTCTTACCTCAACTCTATGCTCAAATACGGCGCCAGGACTCAGACTTATGAAAACTATCATACCGAGCGGCTGGCGTCCGACGCGTACTCAAAAATAACGACCGTGGGCGGAACTCTTCCGGACGGCTTTAACTACGGTCTTTACAAACAGGGCTCCGAAATTACTCTGACTTCGAACGACGCTCCCGCTTCGGTCAAATGGTGCGACTACAGAGGCTCCGCTTTTTCACGCACAGGAGACGCGACCTATACCGTAGGCGGGGAAAATGAAACTCTGACGGCTAAAAAACAGATAAATATACTGACCTTCGGCGACTCCATGGTATGCGGTTACAATACTCTCGATCTTTTCGTATCGTTCGCCTCGGCTGACGACATAGCGATAAACAAAGCTTTTTCCGTATGCTACAACAACCTTGACCCTCAAAAGACGACCGCGACCTATAATCTTTACGAGCTTTTGAACTTTACCGCCATGACGTCTTCGGGCGAGGTCACCGGCGTTAAAAACAAAATGCTTAATAATGCGCTTACACAGAACGATTATCCGATAGACTATTTCATAGTTACCGTAAGCCGCGACCGCTCTATCGCGAACTCGACCTACCGCAGTCTTAACAAAAAGGCGTTCCTTTACATTGAAAACGCGCTTTTAAGCAAAAATCCGAACTTAAAGACCGTCCTTATCGCCTCGCCGGGATTTCAGGACAACTCCCCCGCTTACACGAACGCTTACTGGCCGCTGACAGGCGCCGTCCCCTCCAAGACGCGCGCGGCGCATAACGCAGCTATAAAGAACCGCTGCGAGGACA
>JAFSVO010000189.1 GCA_017444965.1 Clostridia bacterium
GCGCGCTCTATCGCCTTGTACTGGCCGTTTCTTTCCATCGCCTCGTCGAAATCGACAAGGTGTCCGTCAAAATCGGGGCCGTCGACGCAGGCGAACTTCGTCTCACCGCCGACGGTAAGACGGCAGCCGCCGCACATCCCCGTGCCGTCTATCATGATGGGGTTCATGCTGACTACGGTCTTTACGCCGTACTGCTTGGTCAAAGCGCAAACGAACTTCATCATGATAAGGGGACCTATGGTTATTACTTCGTCGTAATTTTCGCCGCTCTCGATAAGCTTTTTGAGCGCGTCGGTGACAAGACCCTTGTCGCCCCAGGTGCCGTCGTCGCTCACTTTTATAAAGCGGGTGCTCGCGGCTTCAAACTCGTCCTCAAGTATGACGAGATCCTTCGTGCGGAAGCCGATGACCGAATGGACCTCGGCGCCGAGTTCTTTAAGCTTTTTCGCGACCGGCAGAGCGATAGCCGAGCCGACGCCGCCGCTCACGACGGCGACCTTTTTAAGCCCTTCAAGCTCGGACGCGGTGCCGAGCGGGCCCGCCAGCGCGTAAAGGCAGTCGCCCTCGCGCATGGTGTTGAGGGTGCGCGTAGTCGCGCCGACTATCTGGAATATGACCGTGACCGTGCCTTTTTCACGGTCGGCGCCCGCGACTGTAAGGGGAATGCGCTCGCCCCCCTCGCGCGGGATAAGAATAACGAACTGACCCGGCTCGGCGCGCTTCGCGGCGAAGGGCGCTTCGACCGTTATCTCGGTGACCGAGGGGTTAAGCTCGCGACGTTTGACGATCTTATACATAATTGCCTCCTTAAAGATTATATTTATATATATTACGCTAAAAAATTTCATTTTTCAATAGGCAAAAAGGTTTTTTTGCGCTTTCCGCAACATTTCCCGCCGTTTTTTTGCGCGGGGCGGGGGATAGAATACGGTCGGGAGGCGCGGCTTATGGTATATTCGGACAAAAGCATAAGAAAAGAAAGCGTTCGCGGAGGGATAAGAGCGGCGTTGGGATTTGTTCTGACCGCGGCGCGCTTTTTGGGCGCGCGTCCCTTCGGAGCATCCTTCGCCGCTTCGTCCTTCGACCTGCTCGTCTGGCGTTACGGCGGCGTGTTTTTAGGGTATCTTGTGACGGGCGGAAGGGACGGGATATTATACGCCGCGCTTACGGCGATACTTTTTTCGTGCGCGCTTGTCTTCAGAGGTACGAAAACGGGCGAAAAAAGGCTCTTTATGCCCGCCTGCCTTTTTTTCGGAGTGATTTTGGTCAAAAGCGCGTCTCTTTTCGGCGACTTTTCGGCGTCAAAGCTTGCGCTCATACTCTTCGAGGGGGTCTTTTCATCGGGCGCGGCGCTTTTGTTCGCGTCGGCTCGCGACAGGGAAGAGGGCGCGGCGCGCGACCTCGCGGCGGGACTTGTCGCGGTGGCGGCGCTGTCCCTTATATCGCCTGTTAAAAAATATATCGGCGCGGACCCCGCGGCTTTGGCGGCGTCTTTGTACGTTCTTCGCGCGGGGTCGCTTTTCGGCGGCGCCGCGGGGGCGGGGGCGGGCGTCTTTTTGGGCGCCGCGCTCGATTTAAGAGCCGGATACGTTCCGAAATACTGCCTCGTTTACTCGGTGGGCGGGCTTTTGTGCGGCGTTTTCGCCTCTTCTAAAAAAGGGACGAGGTTCGCCGTGTGGGCGCTCGGGTGCGCTCTGCCCGCTTTCTGGACGGCGAGGGGGCTTGAGTTCATTCTGATAATGGCGGAGTGCTTAATTACGGGCGGCGCCTATTTCCTTTTCGCCGAGCAAAAGACGGCTCCGGAAAAAGGGGGATTTTTAAGGCGCCCCTCCGGGGACGCTTTGGGCGATACCGCCGACGCGCTTTTAAAGCTCGGCGAGAACGTTACGGCAAATATCCCGCGCGCGCCCTTCGACCCCGCAGGGGCGGTACAGCGCGCCGCGGACGCCGTCTGCCGCGCCTGCCCGCGCCTGCGCGTTTGCTGGAGCGACGAGTATCTCACGACCTCGGGCGTTTTTTCGGGGATAGCCCGCGCCGCGTCCGAAAAGGGCGGGTTTTCAAAAGAGAGCGTTCCGTCGTTTTTCTTAAAAAACTGTTTAAGGGCGGACGAGCTTTGCGCCGGTATAGAAAAGCGGCTTGAGACCTGCCGCCGCAGGCGCGAGCTTTTCGACGCGAAGACCGACGGAGAGGCGCTTATGAAAAAGCAGTATAAAGGCGTGTCCGACCTTATCCGCGACGTGTCGCAAAACGCGGGGCGCGCGCTTTGCCGCGACAGAGACGGCATAGGCAGGGTCATAAAGGCGTATTATCCGCACTCGCGGTGGGAAGCTTACTTTGACGGGCACAGATTCGTAATAGACGTCTACCCGGGCGCGTCGGGCGCCGAGGGGGACGGATTCGCCGCGGCTTCAAGTCTTTCGCTTGCCGTGGGGTGCAGGATAGAGCCGCCCGAGCGGGTGCAGACTTACGGCGGCAGCGTTTTAAGATTCGTGAGGCGGGAAAAATACGCGGCGGAGGGCGCGGCGGCGGTGCGGCCCAAAGAGGGCGAAAAGGTCAGCGGCGACAGCGTAAGGCGCATATATACCGACGACGGAAGGGCGGTGGACGTCATGTCCGACGGAATGGGGACGGGCGAGGCGGCGCACGAGACGTCGGGCGCCGC
>JAFSVO010000003.1 GCA_017444965.1 Clostridia bacterium
GGATTTCAACCTTTTTCGCGAAAAAATCGGGCTTATTTTTCTTTTGCCGCGCCGCCCGCGCCCGCAGCAAGAAGTATCACGGCGGCGAGTATCAGCGCGCACCCTATCCCCGTTCTTACGCTTATCGTCTCGCCTAAAAACAACAGACCCGCGACTATGCTCGTTATCGGCTCAAGCGTGCTCGCGATGGCCGCCGTCTGCGCGTCGGTGTTTCTGACGCCGAGAATAAAGAAAAGAGAGCCGCAGACCGCTATCAAGAGATTAAAGAGGGCGACCGCCCCGATACCGACCGGCGTTATCGCCGTCGGGATCCCGCCCGCGAAAGCTATATATACCGCGGTAAGGACCGTGCCGTCTATCGCGTAATAAAAAGCTATCTGTTCGGAAGACGCGCCCTTTATCTCAAACTTTTTCAGAAGCACTATATAAAAGCTCCACGTTATGCTCGATATGAACGCTATCAAAAGGCCCTTTATGCTTACTTCCCCGTCCTTTACGTTAAGTATAAGGACGACGCCCGCGATACAAAGCGCAAGGCATAAAAGCTTGCGTTTTGAGAGCTTTTCTTTAAGTATGAAAAAGGACATCACCGCGACGACGGCGGGAAACATAAAATGCACCGTAGTCACAAGTCCGGTATCGAGGTAAGCATACGCCGAATAGAGCAGAAGGGGCGTCGCCGCGCCCGCCGCGGACAGAAGGAGCAGCTTAAAGAAATTGTCCCTGTAGATCGAAAAGGTGTCCTTTTTACCAAGCGCCGACGGGAGCAGTACGAGTATCATGAAAAAGCATCTCATAAACGCCATAAGCTCTTTCGTCGCGCCCTGAGATATGCAGAAGGTTACCGCGCCCGGCATAAGGCCGAACGTTATCCCCGATATTATAACGAGCAAAAGCCCTTTTGACGTTTTCTTCATTTTTCTTCCCTCTTAAAAACCGTTTTGTCCGACGGAAATTTATATAACGTAAAAGCAAAAATAAGAACGCAGGGCGCGCAGCGCGCCCTGCGTTAATTCTTCTTTAAGCTCAGTCGTCGGTCTTAATGCACACCGCGTCATCGCAAACCGGAATGCCCGAAAAAGCGTCTAAAATGAAGCCCTTTATCGTCTCGGCTTTTTCGTCTACCGGCGCGGTCATGGTGTTCGTTAAATCGGCAACCTCGGTCTTCGATGTAACGGAGATTATTTTGCCGTTCGCGTCGTATTCGGCGATGATCATGGTGAGCTTTCCCGCCAAGGCGTCGAAATTCTCAAGGGCAAGGGTGACGACGCCCGTCTGGTCGTCTACATACATCTGATAGCCGCACTCAAGACCGACTTCCCATCCGCCGACGATGTCGTCGTCGTCCGCGGTCGCGAAAGCGCCCGTGATGAACACCCCGAAGAGGATACAGGATGCGAGAACCGCCGATAACACTTTAACAGTTTTTTTCATTTTTAAGCCCTCTTTCCGTTATTTTGTTATTATGTTTTTATAATAACACAACAGATTGCGAAATACAATCTTTTTTTAATAAAAATTAATTGATTTTGTCTGAAAACGAAGTTTTGCCCTTTTCGGGCGTTTTGATCCATCTCAAATTGAAAAAATTGTCGTTTTTTGTAAACAATACTTGAAAAACCGATACTTTTCTGTTATGATTTTATAAGAAGATAACCTTGCGCATATTTTAAAAATACAGAAAGGAAAGATGATCATGGGGAAATTCGTAATCAAGACCACCAAGACCGGCATCAAATTCGACCTTAAGGCGACCAACGGCGAAGTCATCGCGACGAGCGAGGTCTACAAATCCGAAGCCACCTGCAAAAACGGCATCAAGAGCGTTATCGCAAACTGCGGCGCCGCGATCGAAGACCAGACCGTAAAGGGTTACGCGCAGGAAAAGCACCCGAAGTACGAAGTTTACACCGACAAGAAGGGCGAGTTCAGATTCAGACTGAAAGCCAAGAACGGTCAGATCATCGCCACCGGCGAGGGCTACAAGACCAAGCCCAGCTGCTTGAACGGCATCAAGAGCATCCAGAAGAACGCTCCCACCGCGAAAATAGTAAAAGAATAATCCGAACAAAACGCGTACGGGATAAGGCGTATTGCCTTATCCCGTATTTTTACGCATATCGCGGTTGCTTTTTAAATATATCTCTATTATAATAAAGAAAACCTTTTCCTATCCTTTTCGCGGAGGCGGATGATCAAATGAGCAAAGAGCTTACCGAGCGGTATTTGGGAAATCCCGCGGCGGCAGCCGACGAAAGAAGCCGCAAGATAGTTAAAACGAGCGTTCTGGGCATTGCCGCGAACGTCTTTTTAGCCGCGCTCAAAGCCGTGTTCGGCGTGCTTTCACACTCGATCGCGATAGTTTTAGACGCCGTAAACAACGTTTCCGACGCCGCGTCCTCCCTCGTTACGATAATCGGCACGAGGCTCGCTTCAAAGGCGCCCGACAAAAAGCACCCCTTCGGGCACGGCAGAGCCGAATACCTAAGCGCGATGATGATCTCTTTTTTAGTCATTTACGCGGGCGTCGCCTCTCTTGTCGAGTCTTTAAAAAAGATAATTACGCCCGAAACGCCCGAATACACGACCCTTACGCTTATTACGGTCGCCGTCGCGATAGCCGTTAAAATAGCCCTCGGCTTTTACGTAAAGGGCGTCGGCGTGAAACTCAATTCCGACTCGCTCAAAAACTCGGGCGAGGACGCGAAGCTTGACGCCGTCATCTCTCTTTCGACCCTTGTCGCGGCGGTCGTTTTCCTTGCTTCCGGCCTGTCGCTCGAGGCGTATTTAGGCGCCGCTATTTCGGCGTACATCATCTTTTCGGGTATAAAAATGCTGCGTGAGACGATATCCCGCATACTCGGCGAGCGAATAGACGCGGACCTCGCCCGGGGCATAAAAGAGACCGTTTGCTCATTTCCCGACGTTTACGGCGCATACGACCTTGTCGTGAACAACTACGGGCCCGACGCCTTTACCGGCTCGGTGCATATCGAGGTGCCCGACACGAAATCGGCGGACGAGCTTGACGAGCTTATACGCGAGATAACCGTCGAAGTTTACAGAAAGCACAACGTCATTCTGACCGCCGTCGGCGTTTATTCGCTCAATACGCAAAACGCGCAGATAGCCAAAATGCGCGAGGACGTAAAAGAGATATCCCTCTCGCACGAGGGCGTTTTGCAGTTTCACGGCTTTTTCGTGAACGAAGAGAAAAAGGCGATGCGCTTCGACCTTGTGCTGAGCTTCGACGTAAAGGACCGCGCCGCTTTATGGAAGCATATTACCGACGAGATATCGGAAAAATACCCCGGCTATTCGGTGACGATCACGCCCGACTACGACTTTTCCGAGTCGTAAAAAAGCCGGTGTCCCGACTTTCCCCTTTTTACGGTATGCTTAACCTAATCTTTTATGATCTGAGGAGTAAAAATGAAAACACTAAAGATAACAGCGATTGTTTTTTTGTGCGTTCTTGCGCTGACCGCCTGCGGGGTGAAAGAGCCGTCGGAAAAGAATGAACCCGAGTTCCCCGGCAAGATAAGCTGGGAATACGACAGAAAAACAGAGACCCTTACCATATCGGGAAAAGGACCTATGGACAATTATACAGACCGCCTTGACACGCGCCCATGGGACTATATAAAAGCCGGAATAACGACTGTCGTCATAAAAAAAGGGGTCAGCAGCATAGGAGCCGGTGCGTTCAGTAATTACACTTATCTTGTGAACGTTACCATACCTGAAGGCGTTCTGAGTATCGGAAAAGACGCTTTTTCCGGCTGCACGTCGCTTACCGGTGTGTCCATTCCCGACAGCATGATAACAATAGAACAAGACGCCTTCCGCAATTGTACCTCTCTTGCATCCGTAGACTTAGGGAAGGGTGTTAAAGAGATAGGATCGAGAGCGTTTAATGGCTGCAAAGCGCTTTCAAACATTGATTTTCCTGAAAGTGTGGTCGTCATAGGGTACTCGGCGTTTGCTCAGTGCGGATCGCTTAAAAGCGTTATTATCCCGGACGGAGTGACGTTCATATGCGACGAGACCTTCAACTCATGCATTTCGCTTACAAGCGTAACGATTCCCGAAAGCGTGACAAAAATCGGAGAGGCGGCTTTTTCCGGTTGCAAACAACTTACAGACGTATATTACGGAGGAACGCCTGTTGGCTGGGATAAACTCCGTGCTGATTCGAACGATCCTTTAGGCCGTGTTTATCTCACAAACTCAAATGATCATCTTTTTAAAGCGAATATCCATTATACTTCGGAATAACTGTCAATAATTGACGGAGTACAGCGATCAATTTACGCATTAAAACCCGCGATCCATAAAAACAAGGCTGTCCCTGACGGAACAGCCTTGCTTTTTTACTTTTTTAATATTCAAACACGCCCTCGTAAACGAGCACGGCGTTGCCGCCGAGGGTTATCCGCTCGTCGGTGTAGTTTACCGTAAGGTCGCCGCCCTTGAGCTTTACCGTTATGTCTTTGCCCTTTTTGCAAAAGCCGCTCAAAACCGCGGCGACCACCGCCGCGCACGCGCCCGTGCCGCAGGCGAGCGTTTCGCCGTTGCCGCGCTCCCACACCCTCATTCTTAAGGTCGTTTCGTTAATGACTCTTACGAACTCGGTGTTGACCCTTTCGGGGAAAAGAGGCGAATACTCGAACTTGGGACCCACGGTCTCTAAATCAAGCGCGTCTATGCCGTCGCAGAAGACCACGCAGTGCGGGTTTCCGACCGACACGCAGGTTATTTCATACTTTTTGCCGTCTACCGTCACGGGCTCGTTTATCACGGTATCGCGCGGCAGGTCTACCGGTATCTTTTTCGCCTCAAGCTCGGCTTTGCCCATATCCGCGGATACGTAGCTTGCCTTTCCGTCGCGCAGGTAGACTTCAAGCCCGTGCACGCCGCTCGCCGTTTCTATCTTCATGCGCTCGGATTTTACGTACCCTTTGTCGTAAAGGTATTTCGCGACGCACCTTATGTTGTTGCCCGCCATTTTGCCTTCGCTCCCGTCCTTGTTAAAGGAGCGCATACGGGCGTCGGCTATATCCGACTTTTCGATAAGCACTATGCCGTCGCCGCCTATGCCGTAATGCTCGGTGCAAAGGGAAACGCAGAGCGATTCGGGGCAGGTGACAGCGCCGTCGAAGTTGGGGACGAAGATATAATCGTTCCCGCAGGAGTGCATTTTCAAAAACTCTATCTTGCGGCGCTCTTTCCTCATGTCGTTTATGTCGACAAGCTCGGTGTTCTGCTTATTGAAGCGGCTCTCGGTTATGTCGGCGAGCGCGTTCGCCGTGTCGAGGGAAGTCAGGCACGGTATGCCGAGCTGCATCGCGCGCCTGTGAAGCACCGTGTAATCGCCGACGGTCGCGTCCTTTACGGCGCCCGTGTAAACGATATAATCGAGCGCGCCGCTCTCCATAAGCTTTATTATATCGTCGCTTTCGGCGGCGTTCGCGACGGTTTGAACGTTTACGCCCATCGTCCTTATCGTATCGGCGGTGCCGCTCGTCGCGTAAAGAGTAAGACCTAAATCGGAAAAGCGCTTCGCGAGCGACAGTATCTCCTGATAA
>JAFSVO010000190.1 GCA_017444965.1 Clostridia bacterium
CGGGATAGGCTCTTTCGGCGGGCTTTTCGAGCTGCCCGGGGGAATGCGCCGCCCGGTCCTCGTTTCGGGCACCGACGGCGTCGGCACCAAGCTGAAAATAGCGTTTTTGAAGGGTAAACACCACACGGACGGTATAGACTGCGTCGCCATGTGCGTAAACGACGTTATATGCTGCGGCGCCGCGCCCCTTTTCTTCTTGGATTACATAGCATGCGGCAAAAACGTCCCCGAAAGGATAGCCGATATAGTCAAAGGCGTCGCCGACGGGTGCGTGCAGGCGGGCGCCGCGCTGATAGGCGGCGAGACCGCCGAGATGCCCGGCTTTTACCCCGAGGACGAATACGACCTTGCGGGCTACTGCACGGGCGTTATCGAAAAAGACGAAATACTTGACGTAAACGAGATGCGCGAGGGCGACGTGATAATAGCCCTGCCCTCGAGCGGCGTTCATTCAAACGGCTTTTCGCTCGTGCGTAAAGTTTTCGACGTTGAAAAAGCGGATTTAAATGAAAAGCCCGCCGAGCTTTGCGGAAAGACGCTCGGCGAAACTCTTTTAACGCCGACCAAAATATACGTTAAACCCGTACTCGAGCTTTTAAAAAGCGTGCGCCCGCGGTCCCTTGCGCACATAACGGGCGGCGGCTTTTACGAGAATATCCCGAGAAGCGTAAAGGACGGGCTCTGCGCCCGCATAAACATGCGCGACGTGCGCGTGCTCCCGGTCTTCGACCTTATTGAAAAGCGTGGCAATATCTCAAAGCGCGATATGTTCAACACCTTCAATATGGGCGTCGGCATGGCGGTCACGGTCGGTAAGAATGACGCCGACAAGGCGCTGTCTTACCTAAAGGCCGCGGGAGAAGACGCGTATATCTTAGGCGAAATAGTCCGCGGCGACGACAAGATAGAGCTTATATGAAAAAGATAAAAACAGCGGTGCTCGTGTCGGGCGGCGGCACCAATCTTCAAGCCATTTTAGACGCCGAAAAAAGCGGGATAATAAAAAGCTGTAAGATATCGCTCGTCATTTCAAACGTAAAGGGCGCCTTCGCTCTGACCCGCGCCGAAAACGCCGGCGTCCGCGCGCTGTGCTTTACAAAAAAGGAGTGCGGCGGGCAAGCGGGCTTTGAAGCGCGCCTTACGAGAGAGCTTGAGAGCGCCGGCATAGAGCTTATCGTCCTCGCGGGGTTTATGTCTATTTTAAGCGCCGACTTTACGGCAAAATACCCGCGCAGGATAATAAACGTGCACCCCTCCCTTATCCCCGCCTTCTGCGGCAAGGGCTTTTACGGCCTGCGCGTGCACGAGGCGGCGCTCTCTAAGGGCGTTAAGGTGACGGGCGCGACGGTGCACTATGTCAACGAGATACCCGACGGCGGCGAGATAATAGAGCAGAAAGCCGTAAGGGTTTATAAGACCGACACCCCCGAAAAGCTGCAGAAGCGCGTCATGAAGCAGGCGGAGCATATCATCCTGCCGCGCGCCGTAGAGGCAGTCGGAAAGGAGCTTTTGACTACAAAATGAACGTGTATGAGATCAAAAAAATAAGCGAATACTTAAAAGCCGACTCGTATTTAGGGCGCGGCATCGCCGTCGGCACGAGCGAGTGCGGGAAATACGCCGTCTGCGCCTATTTCATTTCGGGCAGAAGCGAAAACTCAAGAAACCGCGTCTTCGCCAAGCGCGAAAACGCCCTCTTTACCGAGCCGTTCGACGAAAAGAAGGTAAAGGACCCGTCGCTTATAATCTACGCCGCCTCGCGTGAGATAAAGGGCGGGCTTATTGTGACGAACGGCGACCAGACGGACACCGTCTATCGCGGGCTCTCTTCGGGCAAAAGCTTTTCGGAAGCTCTGGACGAAAGGCGCTTCGAGCCCGACGCGCCCAATTTCACGCCCCGCATAAGCGCCCTGCTCGAATACGCGGGCGGCGCCTTTTCCTATGAAATGAGCATACTTAAAAGCGTCGACGAAAAGGGGAGCGACTGCGCGCGCTATACCTTTTCCTATCCCTCCGTCCCCGGCCTCGGTCACTTTATCCACACCTACGAAGGCAACGGCGACCCGCTCCCGAGCTTTACGGGCGAGCCCCGCAGGATAAAGATACCCGAGAATACAGAAGATTTCGCGAGCGAGATATGGAACGCTCTGGATGAAGACAATAAGATATCCCTTTTCGTCCGCTATACCGATATAAAAACGGGCGAAAAAAACGAAAAAATAATAAATAAAAACGGGGTGAAAGAATGAAGGAGCTTGAGTTAAAATACGGCTGCAACCCGAATCAGAAGCCGGCGCGCGTCTTTATGGCAAACGGCGAAGACCTGCCTTTGACCGTTCTCTCGGGCCGCCCCGGGTACATAAATCTTTTGGACGCTTTAAATTCGTGGCAGCTCGTGCGCGAGCTTAAGCGCGCGGCAGGTCTTCCCGCGGCGGCGTCCTTTAAGCACGTAAGCCCGACTTCGGCGGCGGTGGGAAGACCCCTTCCCGAAAACTTAAAACGCGCCTGCTTTGTCGACGATATAAAGGGGCTTGACGCGTCGCCTTTGGCGTGCGCTTACGCCCGCGCGAGAGGCACCGACCGCCTCTGCTCATTCGGCGATTTTATCGCCCTGTCCGACGTCTGCGACGAAACGACGGCGCGCCTTATAAAGCGCGAGGTGTCCGACGGCGTCATAGCCCCCGGCTACTCGCCCGAAGCGCTCGAGCTTTTAAAGCAGAAAAAGGAGGGCGCCTACTGCGTTTTGCAGATAGACGAAAATTATACGCCCGAGCCGCTTGAGCGCAAGCAGGTCTTCGGCGTCACCTTCGAGCAGAAGCGAAACGATATAACGCTCGATAAGACGGCTCTGCAGAATATAGTCACCAAAAATAAGCTCCTTCCCGAAAGCGCGGCGCTGGATTTAACAGTCGCGCTCATAACCCTCAAATACACGCAGAGCAATTCCGTGTGCTTTGCCTACGACGGGCAGGCGATAGGGGTCGGCGCGGGTCAGCAGTCGCGCATACACTGCACCCGCCTCGCGGGCACGAAGGCCGACACGTGGTTTTTACGCCAGTCGCCGCGCGTTCTTTCGCTCCCCTTTATCCCCAAGCTTAAACGCGCCGACCGCGACAACGTCATAGACGGATATATAAATCAGAACGAGGAAGACGTCTGCGCCGACGGTATTTGGCAGAAATACTTTACCGAAAAGCCCGCGCCCTTTACGAAAGAAGAGCAGAGGGGATACCTCTCGAATATTGCCGGAGTATCCTTAGGCTCCGACGCGTTTTTCCCCTTCTCCGACAGCATTGAGCGCGCGCACGCCTCCGGCGTATCTTTCGTAGTCGAGCCGGGCGGCTCGCTGCGCGACGACGCGGTCATAGAGTGCGCCGACAAATACGGTATGGTAATGGTTTTCAACGGCATCCGCCTTTTCCACCATTAAGAAAGGAAGACCGAATATGAAAATACTCGTCGTGGGCGGCGGCGGCAGGGAACACGCCGTCATAAAAAAGCTTCGCGAAAATCCCGACGTTTCCGAAATATACGCCCTGCCGGGAAACGGCGGCATCGCGCGCGACGCCGTCTGCGTTCCCGAAATAAAGGCGACCGATATCGACGGCGTCGTCAAGTTCGCCGTCGAAAACAAGATAGAATACGCCGTCGTAACGCCCGACGACCCGCTCGTTTTGGGCGCGGTCGACGCTTTAACGGCTCACGGAGTGCCCTGCTTCGGGCCCTCGAAAGCCGCGGCGCAGATAGAGGGTAGCAAGGTCTTCGCCAAAGACCTTATGAAAAAATACGGCATCCCGACGGCTGAGTATAAGACCTTCGATAACGAAAAAGACGCCCTTTCGTATCTTGAAAGCGCGCCTTACCCGACTGTTGTCAAGGCAGACGGGCTCGCACTCGGCAAGGGCGTAATCATAGCGCAGAATAAGGAAGAGGCGCGCGCCGCCGTTATCGGGATAATGCGCGACAAAAAGTTCGGCGCCTCGGGCGACAGGATAGTTATTGAAGAGTTCCTCACGGGCCCCGAGGTGTCCGTCCTTTCCTTTACCGACGGCAAGACCCTTATCCCGATGGTCTCTTCAATGGACCACAAGCGCGCGAAGGATAACGACGAGGGTTTAAACACGGGCGGCATGGGCTGTATCGCGCCGAACCCGTTTTACACGCCGGAGATAGCCCGCGAGTGCGTAAGAAAAATATTCATCCCCACCGTCGCGGCGTTAAATTCCGAGGGCAGGACTTTTAAGGGCTGCCTTTACTTCGGGCTTATGATCACCCCGAAGGGCCCGCGCGTTATAGAATATAACTGCCGCTTCGGCGACCCCGAAACGCAGGTCGTTCTGCCCCTTCTTAAGACCGATCTGCTCACGGTAATGCGGGCGGTGACGGACGAGCGCCTTTCGGAAATAAAAGTCGAGTTTGAGAAAAAATGCTCGGCGTGCGTTATTATGGCGTCCGCGGGCTACCCGGAAAAGTACGAAAAGGGCTTTGAAATAAGTATTCCCGAGGATATTGAAAAAGACGTTTTCGTCGCGGGCGCGGCGCAAAAGGACGGGAAACTGGTAACGTCCGGCGGCAGGGTGCTCGGCGTCTGCGCCAAGGGCGAAACGCTGAGAGAGGCGCTGACTAAGGCATACGAAAACGTGTCGCGCATAAGCTTTGAAAACGCCTATTTCCGCCGCGATATAGGGAAAAAGGCGCTTGGGGCGAAGGAGGAATAATAAATGGTCTACAGAGTATTCGTCAGCAAAAAGCCGGAGCACGCCTTTGAGGAAAAGGCGCTGATGCAGGACGCGCGCGAGTTTTTGGGCGTAAAGACGCTTGAGGGTGCGCGCATATATAACCGCTACGACGCCGAGGGGATAACGGAAGAGCTGTTCTCACGCGCCGTAAACACGGTCTTTTCCGAGCCGCAGGTAGACTACGTTTTTTATGAGATAAAAGATAAGGGCGACGCCCTTTTCGCCGTCGAGTTCCTGCCCGGCCAGTTCGACCAGCGCGCCGATTCGGCGGCGCAGTGCATACAGCTTATATCGCAGGGCGAAAAGCCGCGCGTTTCCTCCGCCAAGGTCTACGTCCTTTACGGCAAGCTGTCCGAGAGCGATATAAACGTATTAAAAAAGCAC
>JAFSVO010000191.1 GCA_017444965.1 Clostridia bacterium
ATTGCCGCGCTTTTGTGCGCCGTCGCCGTAGTCGGCAGTTTTCTTTCTTTCCCCGTGCTCGGGAGCCGCTGCGCCCCCGTTCAGCATATGGTAAACGTGCTTTGCGCCGTTCTGCTCGGCCCCTTTTACGGCGTGGGAGTAGCTTTCGCCGCAAGCCTTTTGAGAAACATTTTAGGGCTCGGCAGTTTAATGGCTTTCCCGGGCAGTATGTTCGGGGCGCTTTTGTGCGGGATAGCGTTTTGGAAAACGGAAAAACTTATCCCGACGCTTTTGGGCGAGGTTTTCGGCACCGCCGTTTTGGGCGGGCTTTGCGCTTATCCTATTGGGGTCGCCTTTATGGGCGTTAACGCCGCGAACGTCGCTTTTTACGCCTATATCGTGCCTTTCCTTATATCGACCGCCGCGGGCGCTATTATCGCGGGGATAATAGTCGCCGCGCTTTCCAAAACGGGAGTCCTTTCAAAGATAAAGAAATAGGGAGACGCCATGCTTAAAGAAGCCTTTGAAAACGTAAAAACCAAAAAGCCGGTCGTGCACTGCATAACCAATTTCGTGACCGCGACCGACTGCGCGAATACGCTGCTCTCTTGCGGCGCGTCGCCCGTTATGGCTGACGAGCCGAAAGAGGCGCGCGACGTGACGAGTCTTTCCGACGCGCTTGAAATAAATATCGGCACGCTTCAAAAAAGGCGCGTGCGCGCTATGCTCAAAGCGGGGAAGACGGCTAAAAAGCAGGGAAAACCGATCGTTTTAGACCCGGTCGGCGCGGGCGCGTCGCGTTTTCGCGAAAAAACGGCGAAAAAGCTCTTAAAAAAGCTTTCGCCGCATATCGTCAAGGGCAACGTGTCAGAGATAAAGGCGCTTTTTGAAGGCGAAAAAGACAGCCGCGGCGTTGACGCGGCGCTCGGCGAAAGAGATATAAAAAGCGATACAGCCCTTGCCGAAAAAGCCGCGCGCGAGCATGACTGCATAGTTATAATCACGGGAAAGACAGATATCGTGACCGACGGAAAAAGAACGTACTGCGTTTATAACGGGCATCCTTTGATGCAGAGCGTTACGGGTATGGGCTGCCGCCTGTCCGCGCTTCTTGCCGCGTTCGCGGCGGCGGGCGAGGGCGACGCTCTTGTTTCCGCCCTATCGGCTGTGTGCCTTATGGGAGTATGCGGCGAAAAGGCGTTTGAAAGAATGAAAGACGCCGACGGCTCGGGCTCCTTTTCGGTATATTTTACCGACGCGCTTTTCGGTCTTTCGGGCGAAGAGCTTGAAGCGCGCGCAAGGTTTGAGGAAAAGAAGATATGAAAATTCACGCGGAACAGCTTCGGCTTTACGCCGTGACCGACGGCAGGTGGGCGGGCGAAAAAGGGCTTGCCCTGCAGGTGAAAGAGGCGCTTTGCGGCGGCGCGACTTGCGTTCAGCTAAGGGAAAAGGATATGCCCGACGGCGCGTTTTTGAAAGAAGCGCTTGAAATAAAAGAGATCTGCCGCGCGTATAACGTGAAGCTGTTAATAAACGACCGTGTTGAGTTAGCGCTTAAGATAGGCGCCGACGGCGTGCACGTCGGGCAGGACGACGCGAAAGCCGCGGACGTGCGAAAAATGATAGGCGATAAAATGATACTCGGCGTTACGGCGCACAATTTGAAAGAAGCGTCAGACGCCGAGCGCGCGGGCGCCGATTATTTGGGTGTGGGCGCGGCGTTTTCGACGGGCACCAAGACGAACGCGCGCGTTATTCCTCACGCTGTGTATTCGGAAATATGCCGCGTGGTAAAAATACCCGTCGTCGCCATAGGCGGCATAAACGAAAACAATATAAAAGAGCTTAAAGGCGCGGGGTTAGCGGGCGTCGCCGTCGTTTCGGCGATATTCGCGTCTTCTAATATAAAAGAAAGCTGCGAGCGGCTTTTAAGATTATCAAACGAGGTCTGCGAAAAATGAAACTTTCGGGCGCTATCTTCGATATGGACGGCACGCTTTTGGACTCTATGGGCGTGTGGGCGAAAATGGGGAGCACACATTTAAGAACGCTCGGCTTTGAGCCGCGCGGAGATATAGATTCGTTTTTTACGAGTTTTTCATTTAAGCAGGCGGCTGAGCATTATAAATACGAATACGGCGTTCCTATGACGGTCGAAGAGATAATAAAGAGCATAAGCGGCGCCGCTGAAAAGAAGTACCGTTTTGAAGTGCAGGCAAAAAGCGGCGTTCCGGCTTTTCTGCAAAAGCTTGCGGAGCGCGGCGTTACAATGTGCGTCGCCACGAATACGGAGAGAGAGCTTTGCGAAGCGGCTTTTAAGCGCTGCGGCATACATGAGTATTTTAAAAAAATAATTACCTGCACCGAGCTTAGTACAAGCAAAAAGGAGCCGCTGATTTACAGAGAGTGCCTTAAGGCGTTAGGCGCGACGCGCGAAAACACACTTGTTTTCGAAGACGCGCTTTTTGCGGCGACCACCGCTAAAAGCGACGGCTTTAAGCTTTGCGGCGTATTTGACGAGCACGAGCGAAAGGAAGACGAGCTTATTAAACTGTCGGACGTTTATTTAAATGATTACACCGATTTCGACGGCTTTATAAAAGCGGTCGAAAGACTGTAAAATAAAAGCGGCAGACCGGGGGCACCACTCTTTGCCGCTATACAAAATTGATGCTTTTAAGAAAGGAAGAGGAAAATGAAAAAAGCATTAACGATCGCGGGGAGCGATTCCTGCGGAGGCGCCGGTATTCAGGCGGATATAAAGACCATGACCCTGAACGGCGTTTACGCCATGAGCGTTATAACGGCGCTTACGGCGCAGAACACCACCGGCGTAAGGGACGTGCTTGAGGCAAGCCCCGAATTTGTAAAGGAACAGATAGACGCGGTTTACGAGGATATACGCCCCGACGCCGTGAAAATAGGCATGGTATCTTCGCCCGAAATTGTTTCGGCGATAGCCGAGCGGCTGAAAGCGCATAAAGCCGAAAATATCGTCGTAGACCCCGTCATGGTCGCGACAAGCGGCGCGTCTCTTATGAAAACGGAGGCGATATCCGCGCTTTGCCGCGAGCTTTTGCCTCTTTGCACGGTAGTAACGCCCAATATTCCTGAGGCGGAAGTGCTTTCGGACATGAAGATAAAGGACAAAGCCGATATGGAAAAGGCGGCGAAAAAGATTAACGAAACTTACGGCTGCGCCGTGCTTTTAAAGGGCGGGCACAGCGTAAACGACGCAAACGACCTTTTATGCAAAAACGGCGAGCTTACGCTCTTTACGGGAAAAAGGATAAACAATCCGAACACCCACGGCACCGGCTGTACTCTTTCAAGCGCCATCGCGGCGAACCTCGCGAAGGGCTACGACATGAAGATGTCGGTCGGCCGCGCCAAGGACTACATCTCCGGCGCCCTGGCCGCCCAGCTGGACCTCGGCAAAGGCAAAGGCCCCATGGCCCACAACTTCGACCTCGCCGGCAAGTTCGCCGAAGCCCCGGCGGAAGAAGCCCCGGCCGAGCCGTTCTCCACGACCTTCGACAACGCGACCGGCTTCTCGCTC
>JAFSVO010000192.1 GCA_017444965.1 Clostridia bacterium
CCCGGGTATTACTATGATTATGATGAAGCAAAACCGGGCAAATGGGGCTTCGTAAACTTAGACGGTAAAGTTGTTGTAGAGCCCAAGTACGTATATGCTATCGGCTTTTGGAACGGCGGAGGCGAACACTCCGTTGTAGCGCGGTTTGTCGACGGTAAACTTCGTTGGGGAGTTATCGATCTTACAGGTAAAGAAGTGATTCCGTGTATTTATCCCGAAGCATACTGCCGGTGGGGAGAAGCTGTTGCGTTTAAGGAAGAAGGAAAATGCTTGTACGGTCTCTTGGACTTTGACGGGAACGTAATTGTTGAACCAAAGTTTGATTATATTGAAGCTTACGATCCGAAACACAGGATGGTTACCGCCGGTGAGAGCGAACACGACCTTGGCGTTTATTCCGTAGAACTTGGTAAAATGATAATTCCGGCAGAGTTTGATTGCGTTGACTACGGCGAGAGGATGATAAGCTGCGAGATCAAGCACACATGTAAAGATAAATATTACGATTATGAAGGCAACGAACTTCCGTTCAACGATTATGAAAGTGTTTTTGAGTACAACGACGTACTTAAGGCGTGGAAAGACGGTAAGGTTGGCGTAATAGACTGGGACGGTAGTATCATTGTGCCGTTTATACTTGAGGACGGTACAGATATTCACACGGACTATTATCGCAAAGGATATTATATCACGGGTTCTCATATGCTTGTAGGCTTGTCTAAAACGGACGGTACCGTAATCCTGCCTGAGATATATTCGAACATATCTTTTCACGGTGGGCTTGTTATCGCATCATCGTGGACAGATACGAAACACAGTATCAAGGACGCGCTGTTTACAATTGACGGTGTTCTTCTTATGGAGGGGCGGTACAGAAGAATGCGTATAGGCGACGACGGCATACTTGAAGCCGAAACGCCTCAAGGAAAGTACTATTACTTAATAACTCAATCATAACGTTTGTACATACGAACATATTTAAGAGGTCCGGCGCGGTATGCTCCGAGACCTCTTTTTTTTCAGCCGGATTTTAAATATAATCGATACGCCTCTCATTATTCTTGACAAATCGGCCTATATACGATAGACTAAAGATGGTCTATAATCGATAGACCGAGGAGGACGTATGAAAGAAATAGGGTTTGGCGCGGTAGAGTCAAGATTTGCCGAGATAATATGGACACGCGAACCGCTGAACTCGGGAGAGCTTGTAAAGATCTGCGAAAAGGAGCTTTCCTGGAAAAAATCAACGGTTTACACCGTTCTGAAAAAGCTTTGTGTAAAAGGGATATTCAAAAATGAGAGCGGCGTCGTTACGTCGCTTATCTCTAAAAAAGAGTTCGAAGCAAAACAGACGGCTCAGTTCGTGGACGAAGCGTTCAACGGATCTTTACCCGCGTTTATAGCGGCGTTTACAAGCGGTAAAAAAATATCCGAGGCAGAGGCCGCGGAGATAAGGGCGATGATCGACGCCGCGGGAAAGGGAAAATAATGGATAAACTGTTTTTGACTTTATTCAATATGAGCGTTTCCGCAAGCGTTCTTATCCTTGCGGTAGTGATAATACGGGCTTTTATGAAAAGATCGCCCAAGTACTTTCGCTGCATACTTTGGGCGCTTGTGGCGATAAGGCTTATTATTCCGTCCTTTCCTCAGACGTCTTTAAGCGTTATGCCCGCGCCTGAGATCATAAGCGAAGAAACGCTTTATGATAAAGAGCCTGAGATAGATACGGGCAGCGCGTTGATAAATGACTCTGTAAATCCGCTTTTTTCCGGCGTTTTTAAAACCGATGAGATATCGAGCGCAAACAAACTGCAGGTAGACGTCTATATTTTATCGATCATATGGGCAGCCGGCGTCGTTTGTATGCTTATATACGCGTTTATCAGCTTTTTGCAGCTCAGGCGAAAAGTATCCGCTTCCGTTTTGACAGAAAGAGGCGCTTTTATTTGCGACGGTATTCGTTCTCCGTTTATACTTGGAATTATAAGACCTAAAATATTTATACCGTCATCTATATCCGAAAAAGAAGCTGAGATATCCGAAGCGCATGAAAGAGCGCATTTAAAAAGAAAAGACCATTTGTGGAAACCGATAGGGTTTTTACTTCTTTCGGTTTATTGGATGAATCCTCTTATATGGCTCGCGTATTATCTTCTTTGCAGAGATATAGAGCTTGCGTGCGACGAAAAAGTTTTAAAAGGATATACCGGCGACGGGATAAAAGAGTACGCCGAAACGCTGCTGTCTTTTGAAGTAAAAAGCCGCGCTATTACCGCGTGTCCGCTCGCGTTCGGAGAATCGGGCGTAAAACAAAGGATAAAGAACGTTTTAAACTATAAAAAGCCTGCTTTTTGGCTTATCCTTTCGGCAGTACTTATTTGCGCCGCCGTTTGCGTATTCTTTATGACAGATCCTCTGAAAACAGAAATAGACCTTGATCCCGATAAAATATCGGGCGCTGAAGTATATAACGCTTTGACCGTTGAAGAAAAGGGGATCACTGCTCTCGACCCTGAAGATATCGCAGAGCTTTCCTCAACGCTTCGCGGTATAAATAAGCTTAAAAGAAGCAGTGAGTACGAAGGCCTTACGCCGTTATACGCGGTTTACATACACGGAAACGGCGGCGACTTGATCACTTTACGCGGATACGATGTTTACGGCTTTAAAACCGACGCGGTTTTCCGGGGGAAGACTTACGTTATAAAATCGGATAAATTTAATAAAAACCTGAGAGACCTGTGTTTTAAGGGCGTTGATATCCCTGCTTCTACGTCCGATATTGATTCTGCCGTAACTCGCGCAGTATTTGACAGAGAGGGCAAAAACAACGGAGACGCAGTTTTTGTTGAAAGTCACAGAATAATTAAAACGGTAGAAAAGAATGATAAAACGACCGTTTACGCATGGATACTTTCCGAAGAATACGTTGATTTAAGTAAAGATAAC
>JAFSVO010000193.1 GCA_017444965.1 Clostridia bacterium
GTCTCGCAGAAAACGCAGGAATACGCCCCGCGCGAAAGCGCCTCTATCCCGAGCTGTCCGCTCCCCGCGAAAAGGTCGAGCGCGTGCCTTCCCGCGACGCGGAACTGGATAATATCGAATATCGCCTCTTTAACTCTGTCCGCCGTCGGGCGGGTGGCTGTCCCCTCGGGCGCGAGCAGCTTTTTGCCCCGCCTTTCTCCGCTTATGACTCTCATTTTTCATTCTCCTCAAAAAAGGTTTTTATCGCGTTCGCGCACTTTTCGCCGACCGCGTCAGAAAGCTCGCTCAAGCTTGCCTCTTTTACGCCGCGCACGCTTTTAAAGCGCGAAAGCAGCTTTTTCGCCCGCTTATCTCCAACGCCGGGGATATCGGTCAGGGCGGTCTTTAAAGCGTTTTTCGTATGAAGCTCTTTGTGGAAGCTTATCGCGAACCTGTGCGCCTCTTCCTGTATCCTGCCGATATAGGCGAAAAGCGCGGGGGTTCCCGCCAGCCCCGTCTCGCGCCCCTCTTTATCGACGAGCGCGCGCGTGCGGTGCCGGTCGTCCTTTACCATACCGAAAACGGGTATCTTAAGCCCGAACTTTTCTACCTGCGACAGCGCGGCGAGCACCTGCGTGATCCCGCCGTCGGTAAGTATCAGGTCGGGCAGGGGCAGAAAGCTTTCGTCCCCGTCTTTTGCGCGCGAAAGGCGGCGCGACAGCGTTTCCGCCATGGCGGCGGGGTCGTCGCCTGGCACGGCAAGCTTTATCTTATACTTTTTATAATCGCGCTTCACGGGCGAAAAGCCCTCGAAAACGACCTGGGAGGCGACGGGGTCGCTCCCCGCCGTGTGCGAAATGTCGTATGCTTCTATACGGTTTATCGGCGAAACGCCGAGCGTTTTTTCAAGCAAAGCCACCGTTTTAAGCGACTTCTGCTCGCGGCTTTCGGCAAGCTCAAGCTCGCGGCGGGCGTTCTGCTCTGAAAGCTCGACCGCCTTTCTTTTGGCGCCCTTTTGCGGCGTTTCTACCTCGCACTTTTTCCCGCGAAGCGCCGAAAGAGTCTCGCTCAACGCTTCCCCGTCCTCTATCTCACAGGGGAGCAAAAGCTCCGCCGGGACGGGCGCGCCCGCGCCGTAATACTGCTCTATGAACGCGGCGACGTCGCGCGCGCGGTCCTCTTCGTCGGCGCCGTCGTAAAAGACTACGCGCTTATCCAAAAGAGCGCCGTTTTTATAGGATAAACAGACGACGCACCCTCTTTTGCCCGAGGCGTGAAAGCCCAAAGCGTCGGTATCGGCGCCGCCCGCGCATACTACGTTGCTTTGCCTCAGCGCCGACAGCGCGCGCAGTCTGTCGCGAAGGCGCGCCGCCTCTTCGAAATCAAGCAAATCCGCGGCTTTTTCCATATCGCGCGAAATCACCTTTTCGACCTCGGCGCCCTTGCCCGAGAAAACGCGCGCCGCGCCGTCGATCCTCTCGGCGTACTCCTCGCGCGTAAGCTTTCCCGCGCACACGCCGCAGCATTTCCCCATGTCGTATTTAAGACAGGGTCTTCCCTTCCCGATATCACGCGGAAAGACCCGCTTGCAGTCGGGCAGAAGGAAAAGCGCCGTGACGGCGCGCAATGCGGCGTTCGCCGTGCCTCTGCCGCCGAAGGGGCCGAACAACCTGCCCGCGCCCTCTCTATTGGACGCGACCGAAAAGCGCGGGTAATCGCCCGCCGAAAGCTTTATATAAGGGTACCCCTTGTCGTCCTTTAAAAGTATGTTGTATTTGGGCTTGTACTTTTTTATAAGCGTGTTTTCAAGTAAAAGCGCGTCAAGCTCGGTCGGGGCGTTAAGTACCTCGAAATCGTTTACGTTTTCGACCATCTTGCGCGTTTTCGGGGTATGTGAGGACAGGCGCGTAAAATACTGCTTTACGCGCGCCTGAAGTCTTTTCGCCTTGCCGACGTATATGACCTTTCCCGCGCCGTCCCGCATGACGTAAACGCCCGGCGTCAGCGGCAGGGATTTGGCTTTTTTATATAGCTCGGCTGTATTCAACGGCTCCTCCTCATAAAATCAACCCGAAGGGTTGCATGTGATCGCCGCAAAGCGGCGTATGTAATCAGCCCGCAGGGCTGCATGTGATCGCCGCAAAGCGGCGTATGTAATCAATCCGAAGGATTGCATGTGATCGCCGCAAAGCGGCGTATGTAATCAACCCGAAGGGTTGCATGTAATCGCCGCAAAGCGGCGTATGTAATCAATCCGAAGGATTGTATGTAATCAGCCCGAAGGGCTGCATGCGATCCTCCTCTTTTTTATACGCAAAATGCCGCATTTTCAAAATGCGGCATTTTCAATAAGCTTTGACAGATCACTCGCCGAAATTGCTCTTTATCAGCTCGCAGAGCGCGGTGACGGCGGCCTCTTCGTCAGGGCCTTCGGCGGATACGGTTATGACCGTGCCGCGCGTGATGCCGAGCGAGAGAACGCCCAAAAGGCTTTTAGCGTTGACGCTTCTGTCATCCTTCGCGACCATGACGGTGCTTTTGAACTCGTTGGCTTTCTGAATGAAAAAGGTAGCCGGACGCGCGTAAAGCCCGACCTGATTCGTTACAGTAACTTCTTTTGCAAACATATCAAGACCTCGATTCTGTCGAATAAACGCCTTTTGACAAATCTATAATAGCAGATTAGGTCAAAATATTCAACTGTTTTTTTAAAGGGGGTGGTTTTGCGGGTCAAAAGCGGGGCCGTCAGTAGATTTTTTCAAGCAGCCGCTGCGCCACGAGAAAGAACTTCAGGCTCTGCTCGTGCCTTAAATAATAGACGTCTATGCTGTCTATCCCGAGCCGCACTCTGTCGAGCGCGTCTGCGTCCTTGAAAATCGCGTAAAGGCGGCGCACCCTCGCCTCGTCCCGCATAAGCTCCTTATCCTCGGA
>JAFSVO010000194.1 GCA_017444965.1 Clostridia bacterium
CTCCATTTCTTCTACGTTTACCGAAAGCGTTTGGTCTCCGCTTTCCGCGGGTTTGTTTTCAGCGGCGCTTTTCCCGGACGGAAGCACTAAAAGAACCAATCCGACTAAACATATCAACAGTATATATTTATATTTATCCGAAAACGTTCTTATGTATTCCGGCAATTTGATTTTCATTTTCCCTCCACATTATTATGCCTTCATCAAATCCGTACTCTCCGGCAAGGATATTATTTATTCTTTCCCGGTAGGTATCACTGCAAATAACGGTTATGCTGACGACTTTATGTTCGTAAAATAACGCTTTAACGGAACATGGTATCTTTTCGTTTTCAAACCTGTTTTCTATCTCTTTATTCAGCTTGGCTTCCGCGATTTCGTCTATCGCCGTTTCAGAGCTTTCTATGCCTTTCTTAAGATCCGCGTCCAGATCGTATCTTGAAACTACGGGGCCGATACGCCCGACCCCTTTTGAAAAAAACGAGAAGACAGACGCGACCATAAGGCAGGCGCAGCAGATCCTGACAGGCTCGCGCAAAGGGCCTTTTCCCGAGAGCATCAAGGATAAAGAGCAAATGATACCGCAAATAAAAACTTTAATAATTATCTGCTTTAAAAACATATTCACGAAACGCTTACCGCCGAAGCTACAACAATGGCTATAAACTGAACCGCGCAGCATGACCCGAGTGCGGTTAAGCAAAGCGAATATGCCGAAGACGCGTAGCCGATTATCTGCTCCGCGCTTTTTCCCCCGAGCCCTCCGCCGACCGCGCCGAGTATTTTGAAGCAAAGAATATAAACGAACGTCGAAACTATCGGCGCTAAACAAATCGCGCACGCGCCTAAAAAGCCGTAAACGCCTATACTGTTTTTCAGCAAGACGGCGCCGCTCAGTATAGTGTCAGACGCGTCGGCAATAACGCTTCCGACGACGGGAATACTGCCGGAAATGACCATTTTTGCGGTTTTAAGGCTTAACGCGTCGGCGCCCGCGGATATTATCCCGGAAAAAGAAATGTAAACGGTAAACACCACAAGGACGATTTTATAAAACGTATTAACAGACCATTTGATCACTTTGCCGACGTTTCCCATCATAGCGTTTTCCTGAGAAAAGCACGCGGATACGGCGTAAAGAGTTATTGCCGGAAATATCAAATTCTGAGTTACCGACGTTATAAAATCGGTAAACAACAAGGCGGCGCTTCCGCAAGATACCGCGCTTGCGGGATGTTTTGAAACTGCGCACGCGACTGCGAAAGCGGGCGTAAGTATTTTTGAAAAACCACAAAGTCTTCCTGCCGCTTTTGCGCTTTGAGCGATAACGCCGCTTCTTATCACGTTATAAGCTACGCCGAGCGACATCGTAAAATCGAGCGCCTTTTCGGTCAGCTTTGTCTTTGAAAGATCGCAATATCCTTTTACTGCCCCGCAAAGGACGCAGACCCCGAGGATCCTAAATGAAGAAATGCACGCGGTTTTCAGCTTTTTCCCGAATAATTCAATTGCTTTGCGAAAAAGGCTTTTCGTACCCGATCTAAGCTCGGCTCCTTTTGCGGTCGTTCCGTCGATAAGCTCGCTTTCTTCGGAGCTTAGTGCGTTATCAAGTTTTGAGGTGTCGTTCCATACGGCAAAAGCCGGTATAAACATAAACAGAATAATTATAAAGAGCAAAACGACTGTCCTCATTAAACTTCTCCGATTATCCTCAAAACTGTTTTAACAAGCGGGAAAGCGCACACGAGCCCTGCGGTCACGCCCGCAAGCTCTACCTGGAAGCCAAGCGCTTTTTCTCCCTTTTCGGAACATATCTCCGAGGTAAGCCTGCAGATCAGCGCTATTATAACCGTCTTTATCAAAGGCCCGATAAGCGCTTTATCTTCAAAAACGCCCGAAAACGCGCCAATATACGCGTCAAAAACGTCCTTTAACCTCGGGATAAGGAATGAACCTATTAAAAGTAACGTGATAAACGTAACCGAAAACGCGCCTACGGGGTTTTTATCTTTTATCAAAAGAGATACAATAACGGCTGTCAGCGATAAAGCCGCTATCTTTAACACGTTTTCCATATTTAAAAGCCGAATGTCGATCTTATAAGCGCGAACAGTTCGCCAACTTGCTTTACTATCATAGTCAAAACGACTATCATACCTGCTATAACGGTTAAAAGCGCCTGCTCGTCTCTGCCCGATTTTGAAAGAAGAAGACTTAAGACGGCAACCATCACTCCTACGGCTGCGACCTTAAATATCATCTCTATCTGCATCAAAAGCTTCTCCTTAAATCAGTAATATCACGAGCATGATCCCTACGGTTATTCCGAGAGCGGTATAAATCTTTCCTTTGTTAACTTCTTCATCGGCAATACCGGAAAGAGCGTTCTCCATACTTTTTATCGAGTTTTCAAGTCTTTCCGCTTGAAGGCTGCCGTCGTACCTACCTAATACAAACAGCGCTTCTTTTATCCGTGACAAGTCTTCGTCTGTAAGACCCGCGTTTTTTAAAAATAGAATATTCTTATTAAAAGAGCTCATAACGCTGTATCCCTCAGACATTATCATATCAAAGAACTGCGCTGCCGTCCCGCCGCAATGCGTACAGACAAGCTCTGTCAAAGTTGGAATATCTGCGTTTCTGTACAGTATTTCTGACCTTACTGTCTGAAATGCGACAATAAAACTCTTAAGCGTGTTCTTACGACTTGAAAGATATTTTTTTGCAGAAAGTCCTATTGCCGAGCATGAAACGATCACCATAACCGCTCCCAGCGCTTTCAGCATCGCGTTCCTCCGATTTGTAAAGAGTGTACCGTCTTTCTCCGTTTTCGCTTTCGATAAAAACAACGCGCCCGAATATTCCTTCTTCGGATATCTTTTTATAAACGGAGCGCTTCAAAAGATCCTCCGGGCTTTTACCGTGAAGCGTCGTTATAAAACCGCATCCGCAATGATAAGCCGATAAAAGCGCGTTTGCGTCTTTTTCCTCAGTTATCTCGTCAAACGCGATTATATCCGGCGTCATGGACCTCATAAGCTCGTAGACAGTTTTTTCTTTTGACCCGCCGGAAGAGACATCGCAGTAACCTACGTCAAATGAAGCTTTACCTCCGCCGGATCCCGCTATTTCATATCTGTCGTCCGAAACGGACACGTTGTACTTATAGGATAAGTATCTTACGGAATCACGCAGTAAAGTCGTTTTGCCCTCTCCCGCCCCGGAAACGATCAGAGTGTTGTCAAAGCCGTCATTAAAAAGCTTTTCGGCAATTCCGGATATTTGTTTCGCTATCCTGATATTTAAAGAATACGGATAGGCGAAACCGTTTTTGTCATCCGATCGTTTTTCCCCGCAAACGCCTATCCTGTGTCCGCCTTTTATAGTAATGAATCCGCTGTTTATCTGTCCTTCATACGTATGGATCGAATACGACGTCGCTTTGTCGAGCGTTTCGGATATATCGCTGTTTGAAGCGTATATTACGTTTCCGTCCAAAGAAACGGGTATATATCTGCCATTGACTTTTACGGTTACAGGTCTGTCCTGCCTTAGCCTTATTTCCTCGCATTTTAAACGCTCGTCAACGTCCAAAGTATAAAGAGCGCGCCATATCCTTTCGGGAAGCACGCCCGTCGCAACGATAAAGGGTTTTAACAGATCTTTATTCATGACCTTGTCCCTCCCGATATAATAATATTCGGAAGTAAAAAAGATATGAAAAAAACAGAGGAATAATCCTCTGTTTTATTTCTTTGATGTTGAAAGCAAGCAGAAAAGATCAGCCCTGCTGTTCTTCCTTCATCTTCGCGAAGCACTCGCTGCAATATACGGGGCGGTCGGTCTTGGGCTCAAAGGGGACCTTTGCTTCCTTACCGCAGGCCGCGCAAGTAGCAGTGAAGAACTCTCTCGGGCCGTTACGCTGCTGTTTACGCTTGTCGCGGCAAGCCTTGCAGCGCTGGGGCTCGTTCTGGAATCCTCTTTCAGCGTAGAATTCCTGCTCTCCTGCAGTGAATACGAACTCTTCTCCGCATTCTTTGCAGACCAAAGTTTTGTCTTCGTACATGTTTTTACCTCTCTTTTCCGCTATGCGGTGTGTTTATATGCGAACAGGTTTCAGTCCTGCTGTCGCTGATTTTGCAAATACGTCCTCAACTTGTTTCTAATGCGTACTACCGCATTATCAACAGATTTAGAAGGCCTGTTAAGTTTTTCCGCAGTTTCTTTTACCGTATATCCTTCAAGATAATAATCGAGGACTGAGATCTCAAACGCAGACAGCAGACCGTGAAGCGCAGTTTTGATTTCTTTTGCGGATTCATCGCCGAGCACTTTTGATTCCGGATCTATTGAAGCAGACTCTTTAAGATCCTTGATCGATTCTGTCGTTTGGTACAGTTTTTCATTTGCCGAAACGTCACGCCTCAAAGCGTCTATAAGACGCGTCTTGATGCACATTGACGCGAAAGCTTCAAAATCACCGGATCTTTCGGGGTCATACCGCCTTACGGCGTAAAGAAGACCTATCATTCCCTCTTGATAAAGATCGTCATAATCCCCGCCGCGAAGGAAAAATATTCTTACTAATCCGGTAACAAGCCTTGAATATTCGGCTGCATACTTTTCTTCGTTAAATACTATTCCGCATCATACCTTATATAATGATACATTTACAAGTATACACCATTATGACATATTGTCAATACTTAATTAAAAAAATATTCCGATTTTTCGGAATATTTTTGATATATTTAACTGTTTTTCATAAGTAAAGCCGTATATCCGTACGGATAATGCTTTATCATAAACTCCTCGCCGTTTAAATCAAGTATTCTTTCGTTATGTTTTATCCACGCGTCAAAGTATTCCTGCCCTGTTTCGGCATGCGTTTTTATCGCCTCTCCTCCTATTATGCCGTCTAAAACGTATCTCATTATATGTCCTTTAAGGTCGTAACGTCCGCCCTTGTAAAACTCTTTGACTACGTATTCAAACGTATATTGACCGTAGTATAAAAGCTCTCTGATATACAGATCGCCGCTGTCAATATAATCTTTCGGGTTTGACGAGAAAACAGCGGCGCCGTTGCTTACGACCAAATCGAAAAGTCTTTCAATAACCGGATACGTATCAACGTTTAAAACGCGTACAGCCTCCGAATAATTCTCCTGCTCTTGAGACAGAACGTACTTTTGCGAGTCAAGTCCTTCTTTTACTATATCTTTCGGGAAATTTGCTTTAATATCTTTAGCGTAATAGCTTCCGTCGCGCGGCGTCCAATATTCGTAAAGAACATAGCCGTTATCCGTTTTCAAGAATGAGATCGC
>JAFSVO010000195.1 GCA_017444965.1 Clostridia bacterium
GTGTCCGGACAATTTAAAAGGCGCCGAGGGTTTTCCCTCGGCGCCTTTGTATATTATTTTTTATTTCCCGTTAAAGTACGCTAAGGTATCCTTTACCGACCCCATATTATCGGGGTTTTCGGGGAAGTATTCCATGCCGAAATATCCGTTGTAGCCGGTCTTTTCTATCTCGGCGATTATGCGCGGATAGTTTATTTCGGTATTTCTCGGCTCGTGCCTGCCCGGCACGCCCGCGCTGTGGAAATGCCCTATAAAGTCAATATTGTTTTTTATCGAGTTTATAAGGTTGCCCTCCATAAGCTGCATGTGGTACACGTCGTAAAGAAGCTTTATCCGCGGGCTGTCGACGGCTTTCATTATCTCAAACCCCACGCAGGCGGAGTCTAAATAATACCCCTTGTGGTTATAGTTTGAGTTAAGCGCCTCTAAAACTATCGTCGCGCCTTCGCGCTCGCATATCTCGGATAAGCGCTTTAAGTTTTCGATAAGCACGCTTTTCTGGCTGTCGGCTCTGCACTCGACGTCGCCCGAAAGCCCGATAAACGTACTGCAGCCGAAGGTCTTGCCGATTTTTATCGACTTTTCGACGTTTTCTTTAACGGCGGAGTAGGGCAGGTTCATCCTTATATCCCACGCTTTATAAAGACAGCACGCGGCGACGGGAATGCCCGCTTTGACTGACGCCGCGGCGATTTTGTCCGCGTCAAAGTCCGCGGGGTCCCAGAACTCTACGGCGTCGGCGCCGGCTTCCTTCGCGAGCGCAAAGCGGTCGTAAAAATCGACGTCTTTAAAAAGCGGCTCTATGCAAAGGGAATATTTCATTTAAAAGCGCTCCTTTCCTTTGGAGTCGGTCTTACGCGAGGACCGTCGCCACCTTGTTTATCGCTTTCGCGACCATATCGCAGTCTTCCTCTGTCATCTGCGCGACTATGTCAATATGCACGACGCGGCTCAAATACTCAAGCGTGTTGGGGTTCATATCAGGCGTGTTTACGACGTGCGGCGCCTTATTGTGGTGCGGGCAGTCGTAGGGGCACTTGACTTCGGTCGGGGTCTTTTCCTCCATAACGTGCTTCCAGTGCGCGTAAATGTGCCAGTCGGGGATTCCGGCGTTGAATACGCCCTCGGCGGCGACGCCCTCGGCTTTTAAAGCCTCGACGAAGGGCTTTACCTTTTCAGGCGCGTCAAGATAGAACATCATGCAGACGCACACGTCGCCATCGGGGTCGTTTACGGGGCGGCATTTTATGCCCGGCGTGTCCTTTATCTGCTCATATATCCGCTTAAAGTTGCGGCGCATGCCGGCAAGCAGGTAATCGAGCCTGTCGAGCTGAGCCAGCATTACGGCGCCCGTAAGCTCGCTCATGCGGTAGTTGGAACCGCAGAAAAGCTCGCCCTCGAAGCGTTCGTCGGCGTACCGCTCGGGCCGCCAGCAGGCGCCCGTGTCGTGATAGCCCATAATGCGGTTGTAGGTGCGCTCGTCATTGCAGAGGACCATGCCGCCCTCGCCCGCGGTGATTATCTTGTGGAACTGGAAAGAGAAGCAGCCTGCGTCGCCGAACGTGCCGAGCGCCTTGCCCTTGTACGTGCCGCCGCATGACTGCGCGACGTCTTCTATGACCTTTAAGTTGTGCTTTTTGGCTATCGCCATGACCGCGTCCATATCGCAGGGCACGCCGCGCATGTGCACGACGACCAGCGCTTTCGTCGCGGGGGTGATCTTTCTTTCAATGTCGGCGGGGTCGATAGTCAGCGTTTCGTCGACCTCGGCTATAACGGGGATCGCCTTCGCGGTGACCACCGCCGCGCAGGAAGCGAAGAAGGTGTAGCCCGAAACTATGACCTCGTCGCCGGGGCCGACGCCGCAGCCGACAAGCGCCGAAATAAGCGCGCCGGTGCACGAGCTCGTCGCCAGAGCGTAGGGCGCGCCCATTTTGGCGGCGAACCTTTTTTCAAGCTCTTTTACCTTCGATTTTACGTTCGCGGGGCCGTAATAGCGGAAAAGATATTTGCTGTCAAGTACCTCGAGCACCTGCTTTTTCTCTTCCTCGCCTATCTCCAAAGCGCCCGTCCAAACGGGGAAGTTGGGCGTAGTTTTGGCTTTCGGCCCTCCGTTTATCGCGAGCTGTTCTTTTAATACTTCACTCATGCGTCGTTCCTCCTTATACTGTATTTGTTAAGTAAATTATATAATAAAGCACGGACAATAAAACGACTATCTTGCGATTTTGTCCGTGCTTTCCTTGCGATTAGCGGCGCCTTAGATCAGAACGGTAATATGCCGTCGCCGCCGCCTTTGCCGCGTTTATTTTTCTTCGGGCGGTTGACCCATTTCTCGCACTGGACGAACCAGAGGTAAAAGCAGAGGATGACAAGGTCTATCACGATATGGATCGCCCATAAAACGGCTCTTCCCACTTTAAAGACCGTCTCGTTCCCGAAGCTTTTTAAGGCGCTGATAAGAAGCAGCGTGATCCCGACGTGCGCCGCGACGGCGATAAGGTTTATAATGCCGTATTTTAAGGTTTTGCTCATAGCTTCCTCACTTTCAAAGGGCGCATTTGGCGCGCTTTTTATCAAGCTTTAAGTTGAGAACGCGCATGGCGTTCGCGCCGAGTATGGCTTCCAAAGCTTCGTCTTCTATGTTTTCGCTGAGCAGGCGCCCGAGCTCCCACGCCACGTCGTGATTGTGCGTGTCTGTGCCGAAAAGGACTCTGCGGTAGTCTATTTTCTTAAGCGTGTCTTCCCACGTCATGCCCGCGGTAAAGGAGCCGCAGAACTCGAAAAAGACGTTATCGTAGGCGGGATCCCGCGCCATCTCCTCGCACTCGTATCTGCCGGAGTTTCCGCCGCCCGAGTGCCCGATTATAACGCGGGCGTTGGGGTAATTTTTCGCGACGTCGCCGCATTTTTTCGCCGTGCCGAGCTTTGACGAGTCATCCCACGTGTGCAGAAGAATGGGAAGCGCGTGCTTGTCCGCGAACTCGAACATAAGGCGGCAGCGCTCGTCGCCTATGTCGACCTTGTTATAAGAGGGAAGATTTTTAAGCCCTATGAAATAATCGGTGCCGAGTATCATTTTTTCAAGGTATTCCTCGGTATAGTATTCGCGGAAGGAGGAGCGGAAGTTGAGGTAGCCCAAAAAGCGGTCGCGGTAACCCTCGGTCACCTTCAAAACCTCGTCCTGCGGCAGCAGGGGATAGCCGGGGCAGAGGTAGGTCGCCGTCCCGACGGAAATATCTATGCCGAGCCGGTCCATGTCGTAAAGCACGGCGTCGCGCTCTTCCTCCATACCGTTCTGCGGGCTCATCCAGCGGTAGTTGTGGGGCGTTAAATGAGTGTGCGCGTCTATTACGGGCACGTCGGTTATCGGCTTTTCCTCAAGGAAGGGCTTCCAGAAGCGGTTTTTGACAGAGGGCTCGACGCTCTTGCGGCGTGAGATAAGCGCTTCGCGCTCGGCGCCCTCGAAAAGGTTTACGAAGTTGTCGTAAGCTATCGCGTCCTTTTTCTCCTGCGAAAGGGCGCACCACGAAAGCCCCGCCATGGCGGCGCCGCGGTTTCCGCGAAGGCCCAAGCTGAAAAGTATGCGGGAAGCGCCGAAGCCGCGCTCAAAAAGCTCTAAATTGCCGCGCCCGTGCATCCAGGCGGTGTCGGCGTAAATATTCGGGCACCTCAGCATAGAGTCGTAAACGTAGGGCTGCGTGTCCCACATAAACTGCTGGATAACGAACTTGACGCCCGGGAAGCGCTTAGTGATATTTTCCATATCGTCAAAATCGCACCGCGGGTCGAGCTCTTTGAATATAACGAATATAACAAGGTCTTTTTTGTCAAGCTTTTCTATCACCCACTCAAGCTCGCGCACGCGGAAGTCGAGCGTCTTCGGATGTATGCGCAGACAGGCGGGGCGGTAGGCGTTAAGGCACTCGTTTAAATGCTCCATTTCGTGACTTGACACGAAAGCGAAGGGCTGAAGCTCGAAGCAGGGGACGACGCGCTCTTTCGCCCCGGGCGTTTCCTCTATCATTCTGATAAGCTTTTTGTTCGAGAGCATGGCGTTGCCCTCACGGTAAGAGGCGGTCGTCTGCCATATCCCGAGCTCGTCGAGCGTTTTTAAAAGGTCATTAAGCGTGCGGTATTCTTTCACGTCCTGACCTATCGCTCCCCAAAGATTGAAATAATAAGGACTTTTCATTTTATCCTCCTCCGCCCGCACACCCGGGCTTTTTATTCGTTATTTAAATAATATCACCCCCGCCGCCTTTTGTCAAAAGCCTCGCCCGCGCGGCCGGGTTTACTACTTTTTTCATACAGTTTTGAAAATCTGTACGAAAAAAGTAGTGATCAATGACGGCGTTTTCTTTAATGTTTGAGTTGTTGTCACAAATAAAATATATTTTATGTGACAATTATTTGACAGTTATGCAGAGAATAATGCGTAGTTTTTTCCGCATACAAAAGGCAGACCAAACGGTCTGCCTTTAATGTTCGCTTTTCGGGGCGCGGGGCAAAAACGCCGCGCGGTCTTCGGCCAAAAGCCCGTCGGGCAAGGGCGGGGGCAAAACGACGGGCGTATCGTCGGGCAGGTAAAGCTCTTTTGAATATAAAAGCGCGTTTTCGCGCGCGGAAAGCGCGAGGGAAAGCCCCGCGAGGGGCGAAAAGGGCGCGAACTGCTTCGCGCGCTCGGCGCGCGTCATTTTACTTATCCGTCTGTATTCCACTTTTGTGGCCTCCTATCTGTCCGTGTCTTTCGCGCAGGGTCGCGTGGGGGAGCAGGTCGCACGCGTGAAAGAGGGCGTTTTTTCCGTACCTTTTCCGCAGAGCCGTCACCGCCGTTTGAAGCCGCAGGCACCTGTCCTCACGTTCGTCGCGGAAGAGCGAGAGCTGAAGCGCGCCCCCGTCCTCGCATACGTCAAAAAGGGCGATATTCACGCGGCGTATCGGCGTATCGCGCCGCGTCCGTTCGCGATATATCGAGAGAACGCCCGGCACTATGACCGAGGATAAGCGGGTAGGCGAGGGGAAAGACACGGAGCCGCCGTCGCCCGGCAGGTTCGCCGTATGCGTGTATGAGATATAAAGGGACGCGCCGCGGCACAAAAGCCCCTTTTCGGTCATGTCTAAACACAGCTCGTCCGCCATTTCGCGCACTATGACCTCCGCCTCCTCGAAGGTATAGTCGCGCAGAAGCACCTGCCCCGAGCTTAAGCTGTGCGACTTCGCGCGGTACGCCTTTATGTCGGGCATAAGGCAGCTTTCCTTGCCCCAGGCGTGGTCGTACAAAAGCTCGGCGTTCCTGCCGAAAAGCTTCAAAAGCCGCTTGGGGTCGTACCCCGCGACCCCTCTCATCGTATAAATGCCGTGCGCCGCGAGCCGCCGCGCCGTGCCGGGCCCTATCTGCCAGAAATCGGTCAGGGGCGTGTGGTCCCAAATCGTTTCACGGTAAAGCTCTTCGTTTAAAAACCCCATGAAATCGGGCGAGCGCTTCGCCGTTATGTCGAGCGCTATTTTGGCAAGATAAAGATTAGTCCCGACGCCGCATGTCGCGTAAAGCCCCGTTTCGCGCAAAACCTCCGAAAGAAGGAACTTTCCCATCTCCAAAGGAGTCTTCTTATAGTAGGGAAGATAATTCGTAACGTCCAAAAACGCCTCGTCTATCGAGTAAACGTGAACGTCGTCGGGCGAGACGTACTTTATATAAACGCCGTAGACCCGCGCCGCGTAGTCGATGTAAAGGCGCATCCGAGGCGGCGCCTTTATATATTTGACGAATGGCGGTATTTCGAAAACGCGGCAGCGGTTTTTTATGCCGAGCGCCTTTAAAGCGGGCGTTATCGCAAGGCAAAGAGTGCCCGCGCCGCGCTCGGGGTCGGCTACGGCAAGGCACGTCTTTAAGGGGTCGAGCCCGCGCTCAACGCACTCGACCGACGCGAAAAACGACTTTAAGTCTATGCATAAATAGATCCGTTCCGTAACTCCTCACACCTTTTATAGAACGTTTGTTCGTAAATAATAGCACATCTGTTCTATTTTGTCAACAGGAAAAGAAGGGAAAAATATTCGCGAATAAAAATATTAAAGTTGAAAAAACCACGTCATTGATTTATAATATAATTAAGTATCTATAAGTAAAAGTCAAAGGGGAACTCATCATGAAAAAGATCACGGCTTTAATTCTCGCGGCGATCATGCTGCTTTCGCTTTTGGCGGCGTGCGGCGAAAAAACGCCCGCTCCCGCGACCGAAAACGGCGACACGGCGCAGGCTTCTCAGACGGGCGAGGAAACGGCGGCGCCCGCGCCCGCGTCCGACGAGGATGAAGAAAAAGATAAGGACGCGACCGAGACTGTGACAGAAACCGGCGAAGTCGTGATAACGAATACAGAGCCCGCGCCCGGCGCGGACGCGCAGACGCAAACGCCGCAGACGCAAACTCCGCAGACGCAGACGCCCCCCGCGCAGACGCCGCAAACGCAGACGCAGCAGCCGCAGACCGCGCAGACGTCGGCGAGCGGCGTTCCCGTGTCTTCTCTTGCCTCAAAACAGGACATTTATCTTAAAAAGCCCTTTAATAAGCCTTCCGACGTGCGCGTCATGGTATGGGGCGACTCGGTAATTAACGTGCATTCGATAGAGGATACGCTGCGCCAGCTGGCGCTTTGCGACGGCTTCAACTTAAACATGTTCTACGATTCAAACAACTATTACGGCTCGGTGACCACGTATCAGTTTTCGTCCACCTTCGAATGGGACGGCGATGAGACGACCTCTAATATAACCGGCTGGAAAAGGAATAAGTTGAAAGGGCATATTACGGACGCCAACAAGGGGCTTGACTACCTCGTCATAAACACGGGGCGCGACAGGCCCCTGACCGACAGCGTCTACAGGGCGAAGACCCTTAAGTCCCTTAAGTACATTTACGATCTTATAAAGAAAAACTGCCCGCAGTGCAAGATAGTCTTTTACGAGCCACTTCCCTACGAAAAACACGGTCCGCTTGCAGAGTACATAAAGCTGCCCGCCCAAACGTTTGAAGAGCATAACGCGCTTATAAAGGATTTTGCGAAGGAGATGTCGGCGGCGATAGGCGGCGACCACCTGACCGTAAGGGTGGGCGATGCTTTCGAGTACTTCCGCAAAAATTACAAGGATACCGATATAAACATCTACGATTGGACGGGCGAATACCAGAGCGACGCCGGCTCGTATTATATCGCCTGCCTTATGTACGAAACGCTTTTCGGCAAATCTCCGGTAGGTATGGAGGCTTGCGGGCTTATAGATAAAGAGGGCGCGGCGATACTTCAGAAGGCGGCGCACAAGTTCGTCTTCGGGACGGAGCCGAAAGCGACCGCCCATCCCGGCAAGCCTTACGACGAATTTAAGTATGAGGAATACGACCCGCGTCTGCAGGAAAGGCGCGACCCGCGCTTTAAAAACGAGAAATATCCGCAGTATTACGACGAGCTTTTTGCCACTATGTACTCTCTCTTCGGAAGAGAAAGGTGGATACAGTACAACCAGACGAATATGGACAGGGTCAAATCGACCGCGATTCGCAGGACGAACAATACCATTCCCGAAGCCCCGAATCCGCAGAACACGGTATATCTCGACTGCTCGGGCTTTACGTTCTGTTCCTACTATAACGCTTTCGGATACAACTTTGACAACGATTCTATGCGCACCGCGTACCTTATAGACTACCAAAAGGGCAGAGTATTCTACTGGGACGGCACAAACCCGGAATTTCCCGCTGAGGAAGCTAAGGAAAAGCTTCGCGATACCCTCCAGCCGGGCGACGTGATTTGTTACCACATTGAAGTAGGCGAAAAATGGGGACACGTTATGATCTATATAGGGAACGGAAGGATAATGCACTGCTCCGGCTCGTCCCGCTCGGGCGGCGGCAGCGCGGACTACGACTTCCCCGCCATGCTCGACAGCAGAGAGTATCTGGGAAGCCTTATAAACGAGCCCGCCGATTATCTTTTCGACCAAGACGGCAAGCAGTATCTCTTTACCGACACCAAGAGATTTGCCGTGTTCCGTCCCCTCTCTTTAGGGCTCAAACCCACCGAGCAGGCGACGCTGCGCCTCAAAAACCTTGAGGGCATAATCGCGTATAAAGAGACGAGCGCGCCGCGCGGCATAACGGTAAACCCGGGCGAAGACGTGACCTTTACCTACGTTTTAAGAAACGACACGAAAGCCTCAAAAACCGTCGAGATAGCCGACGCGCTGCCCGAGGGCGTGACCTATAAGTCGGGCGACGCGAAGTATCAGAACGGAAAGCTCAAAACGAGCGTTACCGTTCCCTCGCATGAAACGGTCCGCCTTTCCTTTACCGTGACGGTAAACTCAAACGTTAAAAACGGCACAACAATAGCAAATCAGAACGGCACCGTAGGCGGCGTTATATTGGACAACGTGCCCATATACGTCGCAAAGACTCTGTCGGCAGGAGACCGCGCAAAGATAGACGCCGCGGCAAGAAAGGTCTCTGCGTCTACCGACTACGAGATGATATCCAAGGTCTATAAGGAAGCTTTGGGTAAGGATCTTCCCTTTAAAAGCGCTGAGGATCTTGCTGCAAAGACGTTTTCCTTTGTCACCGAAGGCAAAAAAGAGTATTTCGTGCTTGCGGAAAACAGAGAACCCGACCTTATCGCCTGCCTGATGGCGGGCGGAGCCTCGTTCGGCTCAAACATAAACAAGAACCGCCCGAAATATTTCGAGCGCCAGCATATTATGACGGGCGACGTCATCCTCTTTATGAAAGACGCGAAGACCCCGGAGCTTTGGCTCGGCCTTGACGGCGGCGCGCTCGCGGTCGTTCAGAACGGCGCGGTCAAGATAATTCCGACGGGTACGGCTATAAACTATATTGAAACTATGTTCGGGCAATTCTCCTACGCTCTCATCCGTCCCTCTCAGGGAATGTAATAAGCGTTTACGTAAAGTTAAGCCGTACCGGCGTTTGCCGGTACGGCTATCTTTTACCGCGACGCTAACTTGAAAAAACGCGCCGTCCGCGCTATAATATGAACGTATAATCATAAACGCTTATATTATCGCAGATCCTTGCGACAGGAGGTCCGCTATGAAAAAACCGGCCGCCTTATTGCTGGCCCTTATTATGGCTTTATCTGTTTTCGCCGCGTGCGGCGAAAAGACTGAAGCCCCCGCCGACTCTCAGATACAGGCGGGCGCCCCCTCCGCCGCGGCGAACGCGCCGGCGGATGAGCCCGACGGCGATGAAAAGGATAAAGACACTACCGAAATAACCGCGCCCGACGCGCCAGTGATAATCGCGGGCGCCCCTTCGGGCGCGGATACCGAAAAGCCTACGGAAAGCGACGCGCCGCAGATATCCCCGCCGCAGTCCCCGTCACGGCCCGCGGAAGATAACGCGCCCGCGCCGCAGGCGCAGTCTTCCCCCGCCGCAGACAAGATATACCGCGGCTTTATTTTCGGCGACTCCTTCAACACGAATAACGCGATGATCGACAACGTGATAGCCTTCGCGTCTTACGACGGGATAACCTTAAAGTTCCGTTCCCGCGTCACCGACACGGCGGGCAGAAGCACAAGCTTCAATCTTTACGAACTGTGCAATTTAGACGGCGCACGCGCCACGAGCGTTAAGAATACGACCCTTTCCCTTCTTATCACTGATAAGGAAACGCCGCTTGATTTCCTCGTTTTGAACTGCGGGCGCGACCACACGGCGGTAGAGCCCGAGAACGCCGAAAAGGCGCTTTCATCTTTAAAGGTCATAACCGACGCCTATCTGTCCGTCAACCCGTCCGGCAAGATAGTCGCGTTGGTGCCGGCCCCCTACGGCGACGGAAACGATTACGTACTGTCTTCCAAGCTCCATATA